>CAMNPA010000032.1 GCA_946547205.1 uncultured Selenomonadales bacterium
TCTTAATCGTCTCAAGGATTGGATTGCCCGCAGTGCCGCCCGGTTCGCCGTCGTCGTTTGATTTTTGTTTATCGCCGCGTTCGCCCAAAATCCACGCCGAACAATTATGCGTCGCGTCAAAATATTTTTTGCGAATCGTCTGCAGAAAGTCTCGCGCAGAATTTTCATCTTCGACGTGCAGAACGTGCGCCAAAAATTTCGACTTGTTGACCTCGTAAGCCGCGCCGAAAATTTTTCCGTCAGCAACCGTCTTGAAATTTATCATGTGCCGCTCCTACTTTTCGGAGTTGTAAACTTCGCGAACACAGTCCATGATAATTTTGTTGTTTCGCGCGTCGCCACGACCTTTTTGTCGCCACTCGCCGACGTTGGCATATTGTTCGGACGCCGCCGCCAATTCTTCCTTGGACTTCATAACTTGCAACGTCTTGCGCATCACGTTCGGACCATAAAAAACGTCGTCATGAAAAACAGGGCTGCCGTCCACGTAGCGATATTTATTCACGAGCCGAGAAGGGATTGTCACTTTGTCGTTCATGTTCACCGCCAAAGGATACCACAGAAATTTTGACGCGCCGTAACTTTTCCGAAAGAGTTGCTCCTCTTCAGTCTCATTGTTCAAAATTTGCTCTACGTTCTTGCCGTCGGGATATTTGTTTATCTTCGATACGGCGTCCTGCGACCAACGCGCCATTCCTTCCACAAACCACTTGTTCTGAAAATAAGTCGAGCTGTACTGTATCAAGTGAAAATATTCGTGCGTCGGTGCTGAATTTCTGCGCGGGTCAACCGTGTTGGCAATTCTAAAGTGCAATGCCTGTTCGTTCGGATTATGCTTTGAATTCTTGCGCACCTTGCTATAAGCCATGCCGGTAAACGATTTGCCGTTGTCGCGCGTCATGCGTTCCTTTGATTGGATGTCGATTTCAATGCTCGTGACGCCCTGAAAACGTTCGCAGTTGAGCGGATCGGGAAAGTTAAGCTCTCCGTTGAATAATTCGCGGGCGGCATTAATTTGAGTGGCAATGTCCTCAATGACATCGGGCACACCGTTTGAATTTAAGTCCGTCATATTTTGTGGAGCAGCTTCGCCCGTCGCGTCATAAATCACGTAGATAACGCCTTGTTGATAAACTGCAGCATTCACGTTCATTGGTACCGCCGCGAATATCACGAGCAATACCGTCAGCAACGTCGCCGGCAAAATTTTTTTCATGCCAATAACCTCCTTGATTCACTTTTCAAGCAGAAAGTCAGCGAAAACTTCATTGCCCAAACTCATTCCGCGCGTCGTCAGAAAAATTTTGTCGCCGTCAATCGTCAGCAAGCCGAGCCGTTGATTTTTATCGATGACCGCGCCGAACACGTCAAAAATTTTCACGCCGAAATTTTTTTCAAAAGTCCGAGCGTTAATTCCGTCGACGAGCCGCAAGCCCAAGAAACAAAATTCTTCCATTGCCGCACGCCGCGTGACGACTTCTTCAACGACCGAAATATTTTTGCCGGCGCAGTAAGTTGCAACGTCGCGAACGTTTGAAGTTCTCAATTTGCCGTCGAAACTGTGCGCACCGGCTCCGAAGCCGAAATATTTTTTTCCCGTCCAATAGCCGACGTTATGGCGACTGAAAAAATTTTCGCGGGCAAAGTTGCTGATTTCGTAGCGTCGCCAGCCAATCGCGGGCAAAGTTTCCGTGATGAAGTCGTACATATCGGCGCAAGCATTTTCGGCGGGCAAGTCAAGTTTTCCTGCGCGGACGAGTTCAAAAAATTTCGTGCCGTCCTCGACTTCAAGACCGTAAATCGACACGTGAGCAACGTCCAAAATTTTCACGTGCTCAATGTCGCGGCGAACGTCCTCAAGAGTTTGCATCGGCAGTCCGTACATCAAATCAATGCTGACGTTGTCAAAAAAATTTTTCGCGAGCGTGATCGAATCAATCGCCGCCCGCGAATCGTGAATCCGTCCCAAAATTTTTAACAGCGCGTCGTTGAAACTTTGAACGCCCAAACTCAGCCGATTGAATCCCAACGACTTCAGTCCGCGCAGATAATTTTCATCGACGGTGCCGGGATTAGCTTCAATCGTCAGCTCAACGTGATTTTCAACTTTAAAGCTCGTGTCAATCGCGCGAAGAATTTTTTCCAGTTCAGCAAGCGTCAACGTCGTTGGAGTGCCGCCGCCGAAATAAATCGTTTCAATCGATTGCCTGCCTGATGAATCGTCAAGATTATCAAACGGTTGCGGAGCAGTCCCGTTGGATGCAACGTCACGTTGCCCGCCGCCGAAATAAATCGTTTCAATCGATTGCCTGCCTGATGAATCGTCAAGATTATCAAACGGTTGCGGAGCAGTCCCGTTGGATGCAACGTCACGTTGCCCGCCGCCGAAATAAATCGTCTCAACCGCAGAATCATCGCCGCGTTGGAAAATTTCACGTGTCAAGGCGTCGACGTAAGCAGATTTTTCCGCAGCAGAGCCGATTTTGGAATTGAACGCGCAGTAGCTGCATTTGCGCCGGCAAAAAGGAATGTGTACGTAAATCATAGGAAAACGCCTTCCCGCTCGAACGAAATTTTTTCAACGACAGACGGCTTTAGGTGCGAAAAAATTCTGTCCTTCACGCCGTCACTTTCAGCCTCTGTCGCTTCCATCAGCAAAACAAGAAATTTATCGCCGTGCTGTGTGACACAATCGCTTTTGCGCAACGCGTGAATCAAAATTTCCTTGAACTCGTCCGCAGAATTTTCATCGCTCAAAGTGAACTGCAGGAGCGTCAAGCCTTTCTTGTAGTTGTCACTCATTCGCGCGAGCAATCGATAAATTTTTTTGAACGTCTCAAAGTCTACAAGGTACGCGCCGGGCTCAACGTTGCGTTCGCCGAGAATCATGCGCATTTGCGAAATCCCGGAGACCGTTGAATTTTTCGCGTGATGCGTGCCGTAAATCGCCAAACCGTGCTTGCCGTGATGTTTCACGTCGTAAAGTGCATTGTCGGCTTTTTCGCAGAGCGCGGCAAAATCGGTGCCTTCATCGGGAACGAAAACCGCTCCGACGCTCGTGCCTAAGGGAATGTTCATGTCGCTGCCCATGAAATTTTTCGCGGCGATTAAAAGTTGGTCGTTGAGGTAAATGACTTTGTTGCGCAGAATTTTTTCGTCGTCAACGTTCTGAAGATAAGCAATGAATTCGTCGCCGCCGATTCGTCCCGCCAAATCGCTCTCACGAATAATTTTCCGAATCAATTTCGCGAAGAGAATCAAAACTTTGTCGCCCATGCCGTGCCCGTAAAGGTCGTTGACGAGTTTAAAACTGTCAAGGTCAATCATCAGCAGTGCGCCCGAAGTTTTTTTGACAAGCTCGCCAATTTCGTTCTGCGCGGCGATTTTGTTAAGCAGTCCCGTCATCGGATCGGTCGTCGACGCAACTTTGAGATTTTTCAGTTGGCTTAGGTTGTTCAAAATATTTTCGACGCGTCGAAGCAAAATGTCGGGCTTAATCGGTTTGCGAATGTAATCAGCCGCGCCCGCCGCGAATCCTTTGCTCTCGGACTCGTCGCTCTCGTCCGCCGTCATAAAAATTATCGGCACCGTCTCTGAAGTTTTTTCTTGCAAGATTTTGTGCATTTCGTAGCCGTTCATCTGCGGCATCATCAAGTCGGACAGAATTAAATCTGGTCGTTCGCGCTCGAAAATTTCGATAGCCTCTGCGCCGCTCATTGCCGTGATAACGTCGTACTTCGACGACAGAATCCGCCGCGCCAACATCAGCATGATTCTTTCGTCGTCCACAATCAAAATCTTGCTCATTGACTGTCCTCCAACCATTTGGCGATTTGCTCACGAACTTTTTTGTAAGACGCCATCAAGTCAGCGTGATTCGCCAAAATTTTTTCGACGTCGTTATCTTTCGCCGCAAATTCCAAATTCCTTGCCTGCTCGCTCAAATTTTCTGCGCCGATTGAAAGTGCCGTTGACTTTAGCGCGTGAACGAGAATTTGATAATCTTTGATGTCCTGCGAATCAAATGCCGCCTGAATTTTTTGAGCCTTCTCTTCGCCCTTGAAGTCGCGCAAAATTTCAACGTACAAGCTCTTGAGTTCCATGCAGTAAGTCAAGCCGATGTCAAGGTTGATGTCCGGGCAAGCGTCGCCGAAAATTTTTTTCTCGCGATTGGTGAACGTGTCTCCGTCCGAAACTTCTTCTTCCTCTTCAACGACGGCAACTTCTTCGGGCGGCGAAATTTTTTCCGAAGTCTGCTCATCAACGAACGAAATCATTTCGGCGGGCAAATGTCTTTCCAAAATCGATTCGAGTTCGCCAACGTCAATCGGCTTGCTCAAGTAGTCGTCGAAACCTTCGCGCAGATAAATTTCACGCATACCGGCAATCGCGCTGGCAGTGAGCATGATAACTTTCGTTTTGTCGCTCAAAATTTTTTCGCGCTGCATAACCTTCAACGTCTCAACGCCGCTCATGCCGGGCATCATGTTATCAAGAAAGATTATGTTGTAAAAATTTTTCTTCGCCATTTCAATGCCTTCTTGTCCGCTCTCGGCAAGGTCGGGAAAAATTTTGTTGCGCTTCAAAAGTCCGCTGATGACTTTCAAATTCATGCTGTTATCGTCGACGGCAAGAACTTTCGCGCCCGCCGCCGTCAAATATTTTTTATCCGCGTCGGTGATGTGCTTAACGTGAAGTTCGTCGTAGTTGCCGATTGGATTGTTGTCGATAATCTTTTGCCGCAACTTGAAAGAGAACGTCGAGCCCATGCCGTATTCGCTGACGACTTCAAGGCGACTTTCCATCATGCCGAGCAATTTCTGAACGATTGCGATACCTAAGCCCGTGCCTTCAATGTTGCGGTTGCGCTCTTCGTCAAGACGTTGGAACGATTGGAAAAGTTTGCCCATGTCTTCCTTGCGAATGCCAATGCCCGTGTCGTTGACGGCAACTTTCAATTCGTAAGTGTCCGCGTCAAGAATTTTTCCGTCAATCTGCAACGTAACGTAGCCTTCGTGCGTGTACTTGACGGCGTTCGTTAAAATGTTCGTGATGATTTGTCTCAAGCGCACGTCGTCACCGTAAAGACTTTTGGGCAAATTCGGATCGATTTTCGTTTTGAAGTCGAGACCTTTCTTGCGAGCCTTCTCCGAAATCATGTTCGCCAGGTCGTCAATCAAAATCGTCGTCTCGTATCGAACGGGAACAATTTCCATTTTGCCGTCCTCAATCTTGCTGAAGTCGAGAATTGAATTTATCAGCGTCAACAAAGTCCGTCCCGCGCTCTGAATGTTCGCCGCGTAGTCCAAAATGTCAGCGTTGCGACTTTCACGCAGAATCATTTCGTTCATGCCGAGGACAGCGTTAATCGGCGTGCGAATCTCATGAGACATTTGCGCGAGGAATTGAGACTTTGCTTTATTCGCAGCCATTGCCGTATCAGACGCCGCTTTGAGTTGATTGTTTACCGTTTCTTGCCAACGCAGCAGCCGACTAATCAGCGTGTTGACAATCGCAACGCAAATCATCAGCAACACGATAAAAATTCCGCCGAGCAAGATATTGTTGCCGTAAATGTTCCACCAATTATTTGCGACGACAACCGTGAAACTCGACGTCTTATTTTTTTTGGACAGACACGCGACAAAATCGCCGGTGTAGTCGTGCAAAGTTTTGACGCCTTCGCCGCCGTAAACCGCAGAATATTCCGTGCCGGAAATGTCCGTCATGCGGCTCTTGGACAACTGATAATTGTCGTTTGGATGATTGATGATGATTCCGTTGCGGTCGACGAGGAAAGCGTAACCTTCCCGCGTGTAGCTCGTGCCCAAAACTTGCGTCAAGCGGTCAATGTAAAAATCAATCGCGAAAATCCCGACGAATTCATTTTTGTTGCTGAAAACTATTTGCGCCATCGTCACGCAGTATTGACCGGTTTGCGAATCATAATACGGCGACGACACGCTGAAGCCTGCCGCCGAGTGTTCAGTTTCGATGTACCACGGACGCTTTTCCACATGCCAATTCGGATCCGTCGACTCCCAGCCGTTGTTCATGATGACTTGATGCGGCTTGTAAGGATTGGCAAGGTAGCACACGGAAATTTCGGGATAGTGTTTCGCCAAATCGTTCAAAAATTTTACGGCGGAAGGATAATCGTTCATCAATTCGGGATGCTCGCGCAAAAGATTAACGAACATGCTCAAGATACTGCGCTGATTCTCCAGCCAAACGTTCAGCTGATGTTCGTAGTGATTAATCTCGCCGCTCATCTTCGTATCGCCCCAACTCATTGTCGTTGAAAAACAAATTCCGAAGGCAACAGTCATCGCCGCGATTAAAACGATTATGATTCCCGAACGAGCGTAACGACTGACTCGCGAAAGCTCCTTGTCCTGGAAAATTTTTTCTTCGGAAAGTTTTTTCTTGTCGCGTGATACAATCGTCGAGAATGAAAAGAGATTGTCCATCATGTCGGAAAGTTTCAATGCCGATTCGCGAACTTTGGCGGCAATTTCGGCGGGATTGTCTTCCGTCGTCACAGTCTCCACGCTTGACAAGTTCAAAATTTTTTTCAACGGGTCGCGCAGTTCACGACTTAGCCGCGATAAAAATTCTTCCTTGACGCGCAACGCCGTTTCAGCCTTCAGACCGTTTTTCATCGCGTTGAGGTAGAAAAAAATTATCGCCAACATCATAATCAGACTTAAAAGCGTCGTTACGATAATTTGCTTGTAGCTGTCCTTGTAAAACGCGCGATTGTCAACGCTCAAAATCATCAGCCAACCGTTCGCCGTCTCGCTGCTGAAAATCGTATGCTCTCCGCCGTCAAGTTGAGCAACAAAACTTTCGTGATTGTCGGCTTGAATGATGTGATTGATAATTTCTTCGTATTCGGGCAACTTGTCCGAAACTTTTTCGCCAACGAGATTCATATCGGTATAGCCGATAATCATTCCGCTTTTCGTGACGACGAGAGAATTTCTGTTGCCAATCTCGCCCATGCGCTTTATAAGATAGTGAACGTCGGCGAAATTAAAATCGAGCGCGACAACGGTTTTGCCGTCCGAAAGCGTCTTCGACATCGTGTAGCACATCATTTTTGTCATCGCGTCGATATAAGGTTCAGTGATATAAACGTTGCCGGGATTTTCAATCGCTCCTTTGTACCAAAGACGCTCCGCCGCGTGATAATCTGCCGGCATATCGAAATCGGGAATAATCGTCCAACCTTTGTCGGCAACGTAAATATAGGCGTTGAAACAGACGCCGTTAGTTAAATCCTTTTGCTCACGTTTGCGCCGATAAAAAAATTGTTCCAGCTGTTCACGTGTCGCGCCGGACTTGAGCATTTGTTCAGCTTCCATTGCCATTCGCAACGTTGCGCCTTCCGCCGTCTGAATCGCGCCTTGAAAATCCGAACGTATGACTTCAAGTTGAGTTTGTCCAATCTCTTCCGTTTGATTCGACGTGATTTTGAATATCAAGCGGTCATTCATGATGATGACGAGCAAAAAAATTACGGTGATGGCGATAATTATCACGAAGTCAGCGCGTCGCCCGCTCTTTAGAATTTCCCAGTCTTGAAAAAATTTCTTGTCCACAATTTCACACCTCCGTTGCGAAAATATTCAACTGCGAGCGTGTGTATCCTACCAACACTTTTTGAGAAAAGCGACCACTTTTTGCGCAAAGGTTTTCACGCGGGAAATTTTATGTTTTAATACATACGGACTTTGACACCGCTTTACCTGCCCAACAAAAAAAGTCGGATGCGAAATTTCGTCCGGCTTTTCCCGTTTAAGGAGACGTTATGTTAATCGCCATCGTTGATGACCAAATCGCCGACCTGCGAGTTGCCGCGACGTTCATAAAAAAATACATCGCGAAAAATTTTTCGGAGACGGCTCAATCAGTTCACATCGAAACTTTTTCCAATCCCAAAGAATTTCTGCGCGACTTTGTGCCGAACAGTTACGACTTGTTGATTCTGGATATTTTTATGAAGCCGCTCAACGGAATTCAAGTGGCGCAAAGTGTTCGTGAATCGGATCGTGACGTTGCGATAATTTTTTTGACGAGCAGCGAAGATTATATTTTGGAAGGCTACAAAGTTTTCGCCGTCGGATATTTTCTCAAGCCGCTCATCGACAATGCCGACCAGTTCGACAAAATTTTTTATTACATCTTCCCGAAGCTCTGCGACAATCAGAAAAGATTAATCGTGCGTGCAGGCGGCGTTGAAGTTGTCATTCCGCACAAAAATATTCGCTACATCGACATTGATGACAATCATCATGTTTGCATTCATCTTTCCGACAAAAAAATTTCCACAACGACGACTTACGAGGAAATTGCCGTTGCGTTGGAAAGTGATTCGCGTTTCGTCGAGTGCTATCACCGCGTCATCGTCAACATGGATTTTATCAGGCGCATGGAAAGCGACAACTTTGTTCTCGTTGACGGCGACAGCGTGCCGATTAGCAAGCGCAAGAGTAAGTCCGCGAAAATGAAATACATGGCGCACCTAATCAGCGTCGGCTCGTCCAATACATGGTTGCTTTGAAGACGCCGTTTAATTGTTGAAAGT
>CAMNPA010000033.1 GCA_946547205.1 uncultured Selenomonadales bacterium
GAAAATTTTTTTAACGACAGATTCGCTCACGCCGCTGCAAATTTCAACGTCGCCGAAATTTTTCATGAGCACCCAATTCACCACGCCGCCGACAGTTTTTTTGTCGCGCAAAGTCACGGCATAAAGTTTATCGGCGTCAAGTCCGTTGCAAGTCGTCATCATCTCGAAACGTCGCAGAAGATTTTTCAGCCGCTCAACGTTCGCGCAAGTCGTCTTGCCGAGTTCGCGACTGATTGACGCCGCACCGATCATGCCGATTGCAACAGCCTCGCCGTGACGAAATTTTTTGTAATGCGTTTGCTCCTCGACAGCGTGCGCCAAAGTGTGACCGAAATTCAAAATGCGGCGCAAGCCGGATTCGCGTTCATCTTTGCCGACGACTTCAGCTTTGAGTTCGCAGGAACGTTTGACAATGTGCGCCAAAGTTTCAACGTCGCGTTGCAAAATTTTTTCGGCGTTGACTTCAAGGTAAGCGAAAAATTTTTCGTCGCTGATGACGCCGTACTTGACGACTTCGCCGAGACCGGATTTAATTTCGCGTTCTGGCAACGTCGCAAGGCAATTCAAATCGATAAACACTGCACGCGGTTGATGAAAGGCACCGATTAAATTTTTTCCGAGCGCGTGATTGACAGCCGTTTTGCCGCCGACAGAAGAATCGACTTGCGCAAGGAGCGTCGTTGGAATTTGAATCAGATTGATGCCGCGCAGGAACGTTGCCGCGACGAATCCCGCCAAATCTCCGACGACACCGCCGCCGAACGCAATGACGACGGATTTTCTGTCGAGACCGAATTCAATCGCCCGCGTGAAAAGTTTTTCAGCCTCTTGCAGATTTTTGGAAGTTTCGCCGTCGGGAATTGTCGCAACGGTGTAAGAAATTTTTTGCGCGTCGAGACCGTCAACGAGAGCTTTGCCGTGCAGATTGAAAATTTTTTCCTGCGTGACGATCAAAGCCTTGGTAAATTTTTTTGTCGCGATAAATTCTCCGACGCCGTGCAAAATGTCCGTGCCGATAAAAATTTCGTAGCTTGCCGCGCCGAGATTGACTGTAACTTTTTCCATGTGCTCAACTCCTGAACTGCCGCAAATATCTGCAGATGTCATCGACAATTTGAATCGGCGACCATTCCGTCGTGTCGACCGTGTAATCCGCGCGCTCATAAAATTTCTGACGTTCGGCGAGAAGTTTTTTAATCGTTGCCAATCGTTCATCACCGCCGCCGTCAAGAACAGGACGTTCGCCGCGCCGCGCAGTCCGATTGAAAATTTCTTCGGGCTCCGTCGTCAAGCAAATCATCACGCCGGAATTTTTCAGCAGACGAAGATTTTCAGCGTCCTTGATTGTGCCGCCGCCCGTCGATATTACAAGCCCGCGACGTTCGCTCAACTCTTTAACTGCCACGCGTTCAAGTTCGCGGAAATGTTCTTCGCCGAAACGTTCAAAAATTTTCGGGATGGAAAGGTGCGCCTCGTCCTCAATCTTTTTGTCAATGTCAACGAACGGTCGTCCCAACTTTGTCGCCAACATTTTGCCGAGACTCGTCTTGCCCGTGCCCATGAATCCTGTCAAAATCACGTTGCCTTTCATAAGCCGAATTCCTCCGTCAAACGTGCGCGATAATGTTTCAAATTGGCAAGCGTGTCAATCAATGCGTCGCCGCCGAATTTGTCGACAATCGCATCAGCCGTGACGACAGCCGCCATCGCCTCGCCGACGACTTGAGCCGCCCAAATCGCGCAGGTGTCCGAACGTTCCTTGCTGGCAGTCACAGGTTGTCGCGTGGCAATGTCGACGGTCTGCAACGGTTTCATCAACGTGGGAATCGGTTTCATCGCCGCACGAATGATCAAATCTTCGCCGTTGGTCATTCCGCCTTCAAAGCCGCCCGCGCGATTAGTTTTGCGAAAAATTTTGCCGCCGTCAACAAAAATTTCGTCATGGACTTCACTGCCGAGCTTAGTCGCATTTGAAAAGCCGTCGCCTAACTCAACAGCCTTGACAGCTTGAATCGACATGAACGCCGCCGCAAATTTCGCGTCAAGTTTCCTGTCCCATTGAATGTGACTGCCGAGACCTGCAGGCACGCCGCTGACTTTGACTTCAAAAATGCCGCCGACCGTATCGCCGCGAGATTTTGCCTCGTCAATGCGTTCACGAATTTTTTCATCGCCAATCGCTCCGCCAACACTCAAAACTTTTCCGCCGACTTCAATGCCGCAACAGTGCAGAAAAATTTTGCACAAGGCACCCGCCGCAACTCTCATCGTCGTTTCGCGGGCAGATGAACGTTCCAAAATGTCGCGCACGTCCGAACGAGAATATTTCGCCGCACCGATTAAATCAGCGTGACCGGGACGAGCATTGGTGACTTTTTCGCCGCAAGGTGAGCCTTCCGCGCTCATTCGGTCTTGCCAATTTTTCCAATCGCGATTTTCAACGCTCAACGTTATCGGACTGCCGAGAGTTTCTCCGAATCGAATGCCCGACAAAAATTCGACGCAATCACTTTCGATTTTCATGCGACCGCCGCGCCCGTAGCCGCCTTGACGACGTTTAAGCTCCGCGTTGACAAAATCGCTTGAAACTTTCAATCCGGCGGGAAGTCCTTCCAAAATGCAAACGAGTCGCGAGCCGTGACTTTCGCCGCCGCTGATGTATCTGACACCCATAATTTTTCCTCCAAAAATTTTAAACATGCACGCGGTAAAAAAATTTCAACCGCTGAAGATTTTAACGCGCACATTGGATGCCTCGTCACGTTGCCCGCCGCTGATGTATCTGACACCCATAATTTTTCCTCCAAAAAAATCTGCAACGTCACTTGCAAAAAAATAAACCGCTTCGACGCGGCTATTATATCATTTGAAATGCTTTTGGTCACGAATTATATACTGCGCTCTTTGGGCACGGCGTAGAAAATTATCTCGTGATTTTTTTTGATGTTGCCGACATAGGGCGTGAACTTTCGCAGATAGTAAACGTAATCGCGGCAAATCGACTGAATGAATTGCGGCACGGTCAAAAGGTCTTCCTTGAAGTGATAGACGCAAATCGCCAGAACGGGACGGTCGGCTTGAATGAGATTTTTCATGGCGTGGAGCATTGAAAGTTCCGCACCTTCGATGTCGGCGTTAAGGAGCGTACATTTGTTGCCCGCCAAAATTTTTTCAAAGTCGGTGTTCTCGTCAAGCATTTCGTTAATCGGTTCGACAAATGCAAGTTTTTCCGGCGGCAGGAGAGAAAGATTGTGTATCATGCGCTCAAAAGTTTCTTTGTTGCCCTCGAACGCGTAAATTTTTTTCGGCTTGAAGTCAAAGCTCAAATATTGAAAAACAGTGTCGCCTTCGTTGGCACCGCAATTAATCCAACATTCGCCGTCCAAATGTTTATACAGCCGCTCATATTTGCCGCCGAAAAAATATTTCCACAGCGTGGAATTTTGCTCGCCCTTGTAAGCGCAATTCAAAACGCAGCTCTCGACGTAATGATAAAGCGTCCGCTTTGAAGTTTCATCGGCAAGCGAATCGAAAAGATTCATGAGCTCTTCCTTGTGCGACTGATAGTAGAACATGCTGTTCGCGTCGAATTCAAAAACCGAATTTAAATTCATCCTTGTCGCATTGTATTCCGAGACAGTGAAAATTTTGTTGGGAGCTTCCACGGACGGAATTTTATAGAGATTGTCTTCAAAGAAAGTTTTTCTTTCGCCGACGAGACAATCCGGCGTGAACATGAAAAAAAATTTGCGCGGAGTTTCGTCCGTCAACAATTCGTGCGGAGAAATTATTTTCACGTCGTCAACCATTTCAAAAGGTTTCGGCAGAGAACAAACGACGCGCTGAACTTTCAATTCCCAACTTTTGAGCAGGCGAACGTAAGTATGCAAGTCGTTTTCGGCGATGATGTAGACGTTTGATTTTGTCATTCTGCCGAGCGAAACTGCAACCAAAATGTCTCCGCTTATCTCGCAACAACATTCTTCAACGCGCGTGCTGTCAAGCATTGCCAACATTTCTTCACGTAAACTCAAAGCTATTCCTCCAAAATTTTTCACGACTGCAGCCACAGAATTTGCCAACGTTCCATTTGCTCCAGCGCGAAGTTCATCAGCGACAACGAGACTTCCGAATTTTTTCTTAGCACGTCAATCATCACGGTGCGCGGGATTGTCAAAAGTTCTGCGCGTTCAGTCAAGACTTCGGCGGAAAGCGTGAGCCGTTGCCGCTCCAAAAGATTCGTCGGATTGACAAAACCATTTCGCGCGACAATGTCAATCGGATTGTACCAGCCGTCGCCGCTGTCAACGTTGCGAGCAAGTTTGCCGTCCACGACGAAGATAAAATTTTTCTTGAGCACGTCGCCGGAAATTCTGTCGCCTTCGTAGCGCGTGACAAGTTCCGCTTGCCCGTCGAAGAGTCCGATTGTCCCGCCGAAACGTCCTTGCAAAATCGGCAGCTGCGACAAAAAATCGCGAATCTTTTTCCGATTGTCTTCCTTGAAAGATGTCGTGATGTCGGTTGGAATTTCGGCGCGAACGTTGAGCCGTTTGAAGAAGTCCGCGTATTTTGCATTCCAATCGCTTAACATTTGCTTGAGAACAATTTCATAGAGCTTGCAAAGATTTTCGACGCCGTTCGCAAAAAATTTCGTCTCGTCATAGAGAAAGTTAATCGACAATTTTTTTTCGGAATAGTGGAAGTAAGCACCGAGTTTCATTCCGCGAGCGTCCCACGAATTCCGCGCGACAATTTCTCCGTGCGACGTGGCGGGCGTTTGAATGTAATTGAGTTCGTTCGCTTGAAACTCTTTAAAGCTCAAGAAATGGTCAAATAATTTTCGTCCGTGCCGCGAAAAATTTTCCGGCGTCGACCAATCGATACAGCTGTAAGGTTGCGAGACGACCAGTTGACGGAATTGCTTGCCGACGATTTTTTCCACGGTCAAATTATCGTCGCCGGTCACGCGCACCGGAATTATATTGAGCGAAAAATTTTCGTCCGACAAAATTTGGCAGAACAGACAATCGCTCCGCTTGTTCGCCAAATGCAACATAAATCCCCAAGCACTTTGCAAAATCGCCGTCAACATCATTCGGTTTGATTGTGCACGTCCGCGCAGGTCAGAGAGAATATCGGCGGGAATTGTCATTCGGTGTGCATGTTGATTATAAGCGGCGACGGTTTGACGTTCGTAAGGCAAGACTGCGGGCGGCGGAGCTTTGTCCAAAACTTTTGCCCAATGTTCGAGAATCGCGGCTTGATTCGGCGGCGGAAGTTTGGCGGAAGAATTTTTCGGCGTGTATTCGTCGGGAATGTCCAATGCGTTGCAAAAAAATTTTTCGGCGTCGAAATTGTCGGCGATTAACTGCGCAAGCGTCACGAGCACCGCAAATTCTCTGTCGTCGGTTTTGTAAACGGCAAATCGAATCAGCGTGTCGTGTCGAATGTCGAAATCGCGGCGCATATCGGCTGCCATAATCTTTCTGAATTCGTCGTCGAGTTCGTCCCTCTCAACCTGCATGACGTTGCGGAAAATGACTTCGGCGTTGAGCGACGTTTCAGAGCGAATAACTTTGACCGTGCGCGTGCCGACGTTGCAAAAATTTACGCGCAAGCTTTTGTTTTCATTGAGCAGACGATTGACGGCGATTTTGAATTTCATCGGGTTAATCGTGCCGTTAATTTTGTAGAGCGTCTGAATAAAAAAGTGCGGCGACACAAAATTTTTTCCCGCGAAAAATTTCAGCTCCTGCTCCGTCAAATCCATGACCGCTTCGAGTTGATTCGGATTGTAGCCGTTCAAGCCTTCAATCTGCCGCCCGTAAACGCTTTCCAAAACATTTCGTTCGTCGGCATTGAGTTTCAAGGTTGTCTCCATAACGCACCGCCTTTGAAAAATTTTTACCGTTGTATCACGCGCATTATAACGTTTACGGCGAATGAATTGCAAATCAAAACAAAAACTGCCTCACGTTTGAGCAAGGCAGCTTCTGTTTATGTGATTGAAAAAATTTTATTCGACTGTTGACGTTCCGTTGAGTTGATTCGCGCGCTGATCGAAACGGCTCATAATCTCGTTGTAAGTGTTCTTCGTGATGTCAGGCATGTTCTGCAAGCCGGTTGCATTTGTCCACGTCGCGCCTGCCTGTTTGAAACCTTCTTCGACAGCCGCACGCATTGCGGAAAGTTTTTCGGGGTCGTTGCCGGCGATGGCGGTTGCCAAATCGAAAATGCGCGAGGACACAGCGTCAACAGACCAATCGCCGCCTTCGCCGACAGCTTTAGCCGCGTCTTCAGCATTGGTTGCGACTTCGGGCAGACCGAAACGCGCCGCATCAATTTGCACGCCGTCAAAGTTCAAAATTCCTACGCCGTTATCGAGCCAGCCTTGAAGTTTGTCGTTCGATTCAGTCAACGCTTGAATCATCAGATTGAGCATGGACTGTTCGCTCATCGCAACACTTTCTTCAAGATAGCGGACTTGATCGGCGGAAAGACCTTTTGTTTCTTGAGCGTTGTCTTCGTCGACGGAAAGATCGGGTTGCAATGACGATTGTTGAGCCTGTTTAGCCGCGTCGGAAATGTCGAGTTCAAACGCCGAGCCGACTTTTGCCTCTGCAGATTGAGTTTGCGCCGCCGAATTCGCGGCAGCCTTTGTGTCCGTGGAACTCTTGGCTTGCGTCGCGTATTGCGCGAAACCTTGAGCCACTCTGGAAATGTTGCTTACATCCATGTTGAAAACCTCCTTTAAATTGAAAACTCACAAATTGCGACGAGTTACATCATCAAGAGCATTGCCAAATCGATACTTGTCGACTTGTCCAATTTCGTTGCAACGGTGCCGTCCGGATTAGGCGGCGCGGTGTAATCGGGAACAACCGTCATGTGCGGTTTATGCTTTACCTGTTCGACAATTCTTGAGCCTTCGTAAGTCGTTACAAGAATCGAACCGTCGGGCAGAAAACGTTTGACGGTCTCCGTGGATTTGCCTGCCGATGCGCCGGAGCCGTCACGATTGGCGTTGCCGGAGTCTTCGTTGATTTTGACTTCGCCGGTCAAATCTTCTTGCAGGTCGCAAATTTCGTCGAGTTGCTCACGAACCGCTGACATCTGCTGAACGTCGGCTTTAACGTTGGAAATTTTTTCGGCAAGAATTTTGGAATATTCCGATGCAACGTTCGAGCCGCTCCTGTATGAAGACTGCGACGCATTTTTTTTCAAACTCGCCACAGAATTTGTGACTTCCCAAATTTCCATGCTGCTCACTCCCAAAAATTTTTCGATTTGATAATTTATCGGCGTTTGGAGCGCGCAGCTAAAATTTTTTTACTTATATCACGTGCGGGCGTCGTTGTCAATTTGTTGTGCCGCAATAGATTTTTTCAGGAGCGCGTGATATATTACGATTAGCTTAAAAGATCGTGCACCATGATAAGGAGGGGATTTTATGGCAACGCAGCACGAAGTCATCCAAACGTTTATGAAATCGCCGGACAATGCGACGACTTCAGGTGTGACGGTTCTTAATCCAATTTCGGCAGCGTGCACAAGGTCATCAACCGATTGATAAGTGACTGTCAGAATGCAACGAGTGCTGATTCTTTCTTGAAGGAAAAATGCGGAATTGATTTGGACAATGATGATACGGGCGCGATTACCGGTTCGGACGCGGGCGGCTCTCAAATCAAAACGGCAGAATCAATCGTTTCGGAGTCGGGCACGGCGTCTTACGGGCACAAGTTTTACAAAGCGCGGACTTACCGTTATCGTTCCCAAGAAAAGCACGCTTACACAGGCTCAACAAACGATTGTTCAAGGGCTTTACAGTTGGTGGATTGACGCGGCTCTTAATCTTATCGAAGAATCTTACGGCTACAGCTTCACCGACTCGGACGCCACAGTTAAGAAAATCACTTTGAAATTTGTCGACGAATCGGACTTCACTTTGGCTTATGTCAATTACGAGTCAAATTCCTTGCAACTCGTCGTGAACATGAACAGCTTTAAAAATATTACCGCTGCCGATATGAACGGAGCGCAAGAAACCGCTCCTTATTATTTGGACAGATTGATCGCTCATGAACTTACTCATGCGATTATGGCGGCAAAGATCGATAATTTTCTTACTCTGCCGAATTTTATTATTGAAGGCATGGCGGAACTTACTCACGGCGCAGACGACATAAGAGCTGCCGATATAAAAGATTTAGCCGCCAATCCTGCGCAACTTTATAATCTTTTGAACGACACGTCTGTCACCGCCAACTATGCGGCGGGATATATTTTCCTGCGCTATTTTGCCAAACAAGTTTCCGAAGGCAACGATACTCTTCCCGCCGATCCACTCGTCAACGAATCCATCTACAATGCTCAAGACGGCGCGACGATTCAAACTTTTGGCGGCAACGATACCATAACAAACTACGGCTTGAATGTTTCAATCAGCACAGATGCAGGCAACGATGATATTTGTAACTTCGGCGGCAATGTAATAATCGACGGCGGCAAAGGCAACGATTCTGTCGAAAACACCGGCTCGAACGTCACGATAA
>CAMNPA010000034.1 GCA_946547205.1 uncultured Selenomonadales bacterium
TCGGCGGTGGTATGAAAATTTTTATCGCGTTCCCATGCCGCGTAAGTGTCGCGTTCAAAATTTTGCGGCTCGTAAGTTTTCGGTATGTTGCTCATTGTTTAGCTTTTAGGTTTTAGCTGTTAGCTTTTAGGGATTGTTCCTTAAAGCTTGGAGCTTAAAGCTTAAAGCTGTTCCCTCCTCCGGTTTGTGAAATTGTTTGAATAATAAACTGCGCGCGCTTTTTCGTCAAGGGAACTCGTCATTTGCCGTGTTCTCGTTAAATTCGTTTCCGCAAGCAGAAAGATTTTGGCGAGCCGGTAAAATTCGCTTCCGCCATTGGAAATAAATTCGTCTTGAGAGCTTTTTTGTCCGCGATTATACTTTGCCGCAAGATAAGAAATGTTTAACAGGTTCTTGAAAGGAGAATCACTTATGGCAAGAAAGTTGAAGGTTTTGGTAGCGTGCGGTTCCGGAGTAGCAACCTCTACAATCGCGCAAGAGGCAGTCAAAAACATTGCCAAAGATGCGGGCGTTGACATCGAGGTCATCAAAGCCACAATCGCGGAAGTTCCCGACAAGCAAGCGAATGTCGACGTAGTCTTCACGACGGCGAATTATCGCAAGCCGCTGGATAAACCGCATCTGTCGGTCTTCGGTCTTGTGTCAGGCGTCAACGAGGCGGCTACCAAGAAAAAAGTCGCTGAACTCTTGAAAAAAGTTGCTGAAAGTTAATTGTTCGATTGAGGGCGGTCGGTGGAAGAAGTTTTTTCGCCGACCGCTTTGTTGAGAGGAGGACTCGAAATGGAAACTTTGCTTGGGTTCTTTCAAGCGTTCGTCGGCTTAGGCGCGGCGGTGTTGCTTCCGTTCGTCATCTGTATCTTAGGCTTGTTCTTCCGCATGAGTTTGGGCAGAGCTATAGAGGCAGGACTTTTCGTCGGCATCGGCTTTCAAGGCTTGGTGCCGGCAGTCAACTTGCTGATAACGTCGATTCAGCCGGTTATGCAATATTACGAGTCAATGGGTTCGGGCTATAACGTCTTGGAAGTCGGATTCGCAGCACCGGGCGGCGCAAGCAGATAATTTCGTTGCATAAATTGCAAAAAAGCCTTCGTTGTGATAACCTTTAAGCATTCGAAGCCAAAAATCATCACGGCGCGAGGCTTTTTGCATTTTTGATTCTAGCAGTCTCGCCTTTTGATGTCAAATCGCAGGAGGGACGGCAAATGTTAATCTACGTCATCACCAACAAACTCAGCGGCAAGCAGTACGTCGGGCAGACGCAACGAACGCTTAAGGCGCGCATTTACGAGCACCGTCACGGAAAAGTTCTTTACATCGACAGAGCAATTCGCAAAATCGGCTGGGAAAATTTCACGGTTGAAGTTCTCGAAGAGTGCAAGACGCTTGAAGAACTCAACGAGCGCGAAATGTACTGGATTCGCAAGCTTAACAGCAAAAAACCGAACGGCTACAACCGAACTGACGTCGGCAACGGTCGGCGCGGTCACCATCTCAGCGAAGATACTAAAAAACGTCTGTCGGAAATGCGGCGCGGTCCGAAGAATGCCAACTACGGCAAGCCAATCAGCGACTGGCAGAAAAAAAGGATTTCAGAGGCTCGAACAGGCGCGACAATGAGCAACGATGCGCGTGCGAAGGTTGCAAAAGCTCGAAGTAAGCCTGTGATTTGCGTTGAGACAGGCGAAGTGTATCCTTCGGCCAAAATTGCGTCTGAATCAATGGGATTGTATCGAACTGCGGTCTGCAAAGCTTGTTCAGGCGAAGCTAAAACTGTCGGCGGCTTTCATTGGCGATATGTTTAATGTGCGTGCTCGGCAGCAACGGCAACATTTTCCGAACGCTGGTTTGCATGACCTGTATCATGTACGCGACGCTGTTTTTCGCCAATATGTTCGCAGGCGAGGCAACGCAAATGATGTCGGTAACCGGCGTGCACTTCGACAGCATGGTTACAGCGTCGCACTTCGGCTGGAATCCCGGCAACGTCGTAATTTCCTTTATTCACAAGCTGTTTTTATAAGAGGTGACTGAAATGGCGAACAATTACATTGCAATTCGCGCTCACGCCGAAAATAATTTCGAGGCGATAAAAATCTGCGCGGACACATTGCAAAAGCGTGGCTTGGTCGGAAAGAATTTCGCGCAAAAGTGTATTGAGCGTGAAAAACAATTTCCGACGGGACTGCCGACCGAAATTCCGACGGCGATACCGCATTGCAAGGACTCGGACACCACTGCCAACAGCATTTGTTTCTTGATTCTCGATAAGCCCGTGAAGTTTTATCGCATGGACGACGATTCGGAGTTCATTGAAACGGATATGGTGTTCAACTTGGCAATTCGCGCCGCCGACGAGCATTTGGAAGTTCTGCAAAAGCTGATGGCGTTCTTGCAAAACAAAAATCACTTGGAGAACTGCCGCAAAATGTCTGAGGCACAAGTTGAGGGCTATTTGAAGAAACATTTGGACACGGGAAGCAAAATCAAGCTCGCGCCGTCGATTTATGCGGCTCATCTCTCAAAACTCGGCGAAAGTCTCAAAGTCATGGAAGAAAACGGCGTTGAACTTCTTCACGTTGACGTTATGGACGGCTCGTTTGTCCCGCGCATGGCTTTCGGCGCAGATCACGTCAAACAACTGCGCGAAATGACAAATTTACCGCTCGACGTGCATTTGATGATTCAAGAGCCGGAAAAACACTTGGATAATTTTATAGCGGCGGGAGCGTCGATTATAACTGTGCACGTTGAATCAACTAAACGTCTGTACAGCTGCTTGCAAAAGATAAAAAATGCCGGAATCAAAGCGGGAGCGGTTTTAAGTCCTGCGACGAGCGAAGAAACTCTGCGCTACGTGAAAAATCCGGTTGATATGGTGTTGCTGATGACGGTCAATCCCGGCGAGAGCGGTCAACACTTTTTGCCCGATGTCGTGGAAAAAATTCGGCGTGTGCGTGAACTTCTCGGCGAGGAAGTTGATTTGGAAGTTGACGGCGGAATTGATGCCGGAAACATAAAAATTTGCCGCGAGGCAGGCGCGAATGTCTTCGTGAGCGGCGGTTACCTGTTCAAAGGCGACCTTGCCGAAAATCTTCGTGCGTTGCGTGCGGCGGCTCAGTGAGGTGCTATCATGGCGGACAAAATTAAAATCATCACGGGCGAATTGGAAAATTCTTCCGCGCAGGTCAAAGACGACAAAGTTAAAGCCCTAATCGAGCAGGTTAAGAGCCACAAAAGGATTTTTGTCTACGGAACGGGACGCAGCGGACTGATGCTCAAAGCGTTTGCGATGCGGCTCATGCAACTGGGCTTAACGGCTTACGTTGTCGGAGAAACTACGACGCCTTCGGTACAAAAGGGCGATTTGCTGGTTGTGGCATCTGCGTCGGGCGAAACGGACAGCGTAGTCAGCGCGGCGGCTAAAGCAGTCAAAGGCGGAGTCGATGTTTTCGCAATCAGCGGCTCGCATGTGTCATCACTGTCCAAAATCGTCAAACCGTTGGTCACGATCGATTCAAGCACGAAATTTGCGAAGTCGGCGGCAAGTGCGCAACCGCTCAGCAGTCTCTTTGAACAAGTTTTGTTGCTGTACTTCGACGCGGTGGCTTTCCAAATGAGTGAGGACGCTCAAAGTGCCGATGACATGGCGAAACGCCACGCGAGCATTGAATAGCGGCTGAAGTGAAAAAGCAGTTTAGGTGGTGTTGAGCATGAGGAAACGCAGTGTGGAGATCCTGCGCAAGTTTTTACGGCAAGAGAAAAGAATTTTCACGATAGAAGAGCTTGCGAAAAGTTTCAAGGTCTCTGCCCGCACAATCCGCAACGACATCGCCGAGATAAACGAGTTTTTAAGCCCGATAGCGGCTCCGCCTGTGACATTTGACAGCAAAGGCACGTTTATTCGCCCGAAAACCTTCAACGCCGCCGAAATTGAAGATGCGCTGAGGAATATGACGCCTTACGACTACAAACTTTCGAGCGAGGAGCGGTTAATCTACATAATCGTATCGCTTTTGAACACGCAAGGCTATAACTCAATGCAAATTCTTGCTCAAGAGTTGTTCGTAAGTCGAGCAACGATAATCGGCGACTTTGAGAGTCTGCGCGGGACGTTGAAAAAGTTCGATGTGCAAATAATTTCGGACGCGGGCAAGGGAATCGCCCTGAAATGTAGCGCGAGCGAAAAAGTCAACATATTGGCAGACTTGTTCCGGCAAATCACGCTCAATACTCGTCAAGACGGTTTCTTCCAGAATTTTATCCTGCGGAAAATGGAAATTCGGCATTCGTTCCCGAAAGTTTTTGCGAAACTGCAAGAGTACGCGAAAATAAACAGCTTAATCTTCGACGACGAAGAATTTTACAATTTGGCGGTGTATATCTTCGCAATGCTCAACGCGCAAAAGTTTTACCGGGACGATTGGAGCGAATCACCTGCGATAATCGACAGTTTGGGGCAAATGCTGATATATGTCGCGCAAATATTCAACGTGAGACTGACCGGAGAGATGTTGAAAGATTTTCGGGAGTACACGCAGGCGCATGAGTTGTCGCTCTACGTCAAAAGCGTCGATGAAATGGATTTGTACAAGGCGATAATCCGATTTTTGAGCGAACTGGATAAAAAATTGGAATTGACGTTGGCGCAGGACAATGTTCTGATAAATGCGCTGCTGTTACATATCAAAAGCATGAAAGACTGGGGCAACACGCAGATAGAAATCCCGCAGGACGAAATGATCTTCGACTACAATCTTTTGTGCCGATTGGTCGAGGAAAATGCGGACATCTTGGAAAGTTTTTTGAACTACCGACTCAAGGACGAGATGAAAAAGTCAATCGTGATTCACATCTGTGTTGCGCTGATTCGGAATCGCTCCTACATCGACCAACTTTCCGTCGTGATAATATGTCCCGGTTCAATGGCGACAGGAAAATATTTGGAGGTACAAGTCAAAAATTATTTCGATTTTCATATCGCGGGAGTGTTCACGGCGTCGGAAGCGGAAAAAATGCTGGAAGAACTCGCCGAGCCGATAGACTTCGTGCTGTCGACGGTGGATTTGAAATTGGAGCGGCACAAAGTCTTGAAAGTGAATCCGTTCCTGCAAGCTGACGACTTGAATTTGATACAGCGGCACTCGCTCAAGAAACGCAAGGGCGTAATCAGCGCGTATGAACGTCGGCGAATAGAATTTTTGCAGAAAGCGGCACAAGCTCTGCACGAGGACATCATATCGCCGAAGATTTATGAGACGTTGGCGCGAATGATGACGGAATTTGAGCAACAGAAGGCACTGGAAAAGAAAAATGCGCTGGCGGAGTTATTGACGGTCGAAAAAATTTCCGTCGTCTATGAACGCTTGAATTGGAAGGACGCAATTCGCCGCGCAGGCAAAATTTTGCTTGACGACGGAAATATCAGCTCCGAATACGTCTCCAAGTGTATCGAAAACGTCGAAGAATACGGCGATTACATCATCGTCGGCGAGAAAGTTGCGCTGGCTCATGCGAATAAAAAATACGGCGTGAATCGAGACGGCTTGAGTCTGTTGGTTGCGCCGGAAGGAATTCTTTTCGACACGGAAGGCGACGAAGTGAATTTGATGTTTTGTTTCGCGTCGACGGGCGAAAAAGATTACCTTGAACTGTTACAGACGATAATGCGAATCGGCAGGATAGCAGGCAAAGTTTCGGAGCTGTGTTCCATGTCGGACGCGGAAAAAATTTATCGTGAGTTGGTCAAGATTTGAAAGGAGATTTTTAACATGAAACGCTTTGAGGGAAAAGTTGCGCTTGTGACGGGTGCGGCACACGGCATCGGCAAGCAGATCGCCAAACAATTCGCCGAAGAAGGCGCGAACACCGTCATCGTTGACTACAATCCGGAGACGGGCACGAAAACTGCAGCAGAGCTTAGCGAAATTCAAAAATCAATCTTCGCGCGTGCAAATGTTGCGAGTTTAGAAGATATGCAAGCCGTCCGCGAGCAGACGTTTGCGGAATTTGGTCGAATCGATATTCTGGTACTCAACGCGGGCATCGCCTTCAAGGGCACAATGAACGACTTCACGCTCGACGACTGGAATCGGCTGATTGGAATCAATCTGACGGGACTTTACACGACGGTGAAGGCTTTTTACAACGATTTTCTGACGAACAACGGTTCAATCGTGTATATCAGCTCCGGCAGTGCGCTTTCCGGTACAGGCGGGGCTGTGGCATATCCGGCGGCAAAAGCGGGCGGCGAAGGTTTGATTCGCGGCTTGGCGAAAGAACTCGGACCCAAAGGCGTCAACGTCAACGCGATAGCACCGCGTCTGATTGATACGGGCGAGATGATGCGAGTAAATTATCCGACACAAGCCGATCTCGATGCCGTGTTGAAGAAAATTCCTGTTCGTCGCTTCGGCACAGTGCAAGACGTAGCAAATCTGGCGTTGTTCCTCGCCGACAAAGCCAATTCGTACATTCAAGGGCAGACGATATTGCTCGACGGCGGCAGAACGATCGCTTAACCGGCACTTACCTTCCACAACCCCCGAATTTTTGTCCGCAAGGACATTTTTTTTGCTTGTCACTTGTTGCCGGGCTTGCTATAATCTGCGCGTATGTTTAGCTATCGCTTTTAGGTTTTAGGTTTTAGCTTTTAGGGACAATTCCTAACAGCTAACAGCTAAAAGCTAAAAGCTCACCTTACAAAGGAGGCAATTTTTTTAATGGAGAACTCTGCGTTGTCAATGCTGCCGCCGATTATCACGATAATCCTCGCGCTGTGGACGAAGGAAGTTTACACGTCGCTTATCGTCGGGATTTTCGTCGGAGCAATGTTATTCACGGGCGGCAATTTTTTGGAATCAATCGTGACGTTCTTTGACATCATGAGCGACAAAGTCGGCGGCAACGTCAACATTTTGGTCTTTCTCGTTATCCTCGGCATTCTCGTTGCGATAATCAGCAAATCCGGCGCAACACGTGCTTACGGTGAATGGGCGCGTTCAGTCATTTCCGGCAAACGTTCTGCGTTGGGACTCACGGCTTTTCTCGGCATGTTGATTTTCATTGACGACTACTTTAACTGCTTGACGGTCGGAACAATCATGCGCCCGGTCACTGACAAATTCAAAATCTGTCGTGCAAAACTCGCTTACGTCATCGACTCGACGGCGGCTCCTGTCTGCATTATCGCTCCGGTTTCAAGTTGGGCTGCGGCAGTCGGCTCATCATTGCCCGAAGGTTCGCTCGTCGACGGCTTCTTACTTTTCCTGCAAACAATTCCTTTCAACCTTTACGCTATCTTCACAATGCTTTTCATGGTCTTCATCATCATCACGGGCAGAGACTTTTCGACGATGGGCGCGGAAGTTCGCAAGAATAACGAGCACTTTGAAATTCCCGCCGAATATCGCGACAACGTGGCTGAAGAACAATCGACGGGCGGCAACGGCAAAATTATCGACCTGCTCTTACCGCTGATTGTGCTGATTTCTCTGTGCATTTACGGCATGTTGTACACCGGCGGCATTCACGAAGGCAAATCCATTTCGGACGCTTTCGCCGACTGCGACGCTTCAAAAGCTCTGGCTCTCGGTTCGTTTATCGCGCTGATTTTTATCACTGCACTTTATCTGCCGCGCAAGGTCATCAACTTCAACGAATACTGCGAATGTTATTCAACGGGCTTTAAAGCGATGGTTCCCGCAATTTTTATTCTCTGTCTCGCGTGGACGTTGTCGGGCATTTGCTCTGACAGCTATTTGAATCTCGGCGGCTATGTCGGAACGATTGTTCAAGAGCATTCGTCGTTGGCGATGTTCCTGCCGGTAATTTTCTTCGTCGTGTCAATGGCGTTGGCGTTCGCGACCGGAACAAGTTGGGGAACGTTCGGCATTTTGATTCCGATTGCAATTTCCGTGCTGGTGAATTTGCCGACTGAACAGGCGGCGAATTTGTTGGTGATTTGCGTTGCGGCGATATTGGCAGGTTCAGTTGGCGGCGACCACGCCTCTCCGATTTCAGACACGACGATTCTTGCATCGGCGGGCGCACAATGTCATCACATCGATCACGTCTCGACGCAGGTGCCTTACGTCTTGACGGTCTCAAGTTGTTGTGTTGTCGGCTATCTCGTCGGCGGCATTACTCAAAGCGGTTGGCTCGGCTTAGGCGTCGGGCTTGCATGTCTTGCACTCGTGATGATTGTCGTTCGCGCGAAAGTTCCTGCCTCTGACGTTTGAAGTCATGAATCTACTTTTTTTTTGCTGATGAACTTCCTTTCTTTGCTTGCCCAAAGAAAGGAAGCGAAAGAAAGGGCACCTCGCAGGGGCGGATGCCGTTCATAGTTTCAACGTTGAGACTTCCCGAAATGTTGAGTGCCGGCAAACTTCGCGTCCCGCTCAGTGGTGCCGGCGAGCCCGTCGTCCGTGACGGGCTCTTTTTTTACGTGCGTTTGAACATTTTGCTTAAGTCGTTGCTCGAAAATTTTA
>CAMNPA010000035.1 GCA_946547205.1 uncultured Selenomonadales bacterium
TTGAGGTCTAAGATTAAATTATGCCACGCGATTTGTCAATAAAAATCAGCAGCCCATCCGAAGATGAGCCGCCGATTTTTTTACGGAGAATTTGTCGGGAAATGTTCAATCGATTTTGACGCCGTGAATTTCTTCAGCCAAATGTTGCAACGATTCGACAGTGCGAACGCCCGGCGTAATTTCAGACAGTTTGACTTTGACGAAATGATTTAAAATCGACAGCCCATCCGAAGATGAGCCGCCGATTTTTTTACGGAGAATTTGTCGGGAAATGTTTAATCGATTTTGACGCCGTGAATTTCTTCAGCCAAACGTTGCAACGATTCGACAGTGCGAACGCCCGGAGTAATTTCAGACAGTTTGACTTTGACGAAATGATTTTCACGGACGGCGGTCACGTTTTGAAGTTGCGGATTATTTTTTATCGTGGCGACCTTCTCTTGAAAGTCCTCGTCATTGCGAACGCCGTTGCTGTAGTCGGCAATGATTATGTAATCGGGATCAGCCGCAACGACGCTTTCCCAACTCGTCGCCGCCCAAGTCTTATCAACGCCCGCATTTTCCATGACGTTATCGGCACCGATGAGCTTTAAAATGTTCGTCGTGTAGCCCTTAAACGCCGTGAAAGGTTGTCCGTCGCTGGAATCGTAGACGAAAATTTTCTTGCGAGGCAAATCTTTGATCTTGCTCTGGACGGAATTTAACATGCTCTTTTGCGCGTCGACCCAAACTTTTGCCGCATCAGTCGCACCGAAAATTTCGCCGTACTTCATCATGTCGGCAAAGACCGTGTCCAAATCCGCGTCGAGTTTCTGCATTGATGACGGGACGAAAATTGGCACGCCCTGCGAAGTGATTCGTTCAGCGGGAATGCCGCGTTTGGTGAAAGGAACTTCCCAGCCCGTTGCGAAGTCCGGCTTCTCCGCCATGAAAGTTTCGTATGACGGCCACTTTTCGGACAGCACTTTGACTTTGTCGTAGGCGGCTTGCAGCGGCGGATAAATTTCTTCTTCCTTCATTGCCGTACCGACCATTTTGTCTTCGAGACCGAGTGCCAACATCATTTCCGTCGTTGCCTGCGACATTGAAATTGCGCGCGTGGGAACTTTGTCGACTTTGGCGGTGACTTCTTGTCCGTCGAGAGTTTCTGTCCACGAGACTTCAGACGTTGCAGCAGGTTTTTCCGGCGCGGGATCGTTGCCGCAAGCCGTGAGCCCGAATGTAAGAGCAAGTGTCGATACGCCGATTGCGATGCCCTTCCGCAAAAATTTTTTGGTGAAACGCATTTAAATGACCTCCAACTTTTGAATTTTGCTCATACATTTCTAATAGTTTATATATGTGCGCCCGGCGTGTTCAAATTTCACGAACGGGACGCCGAATATCTCCGTCAGCAAATCCGGTTGCATGATCTCTTTGACGTTGCCTTGAATCCTCACGCGACCTTCAACCATTACAATTACTTCGTCGCAATATTGAATCGCCAGCGATAAATCGTGCAAGACGATTATAACGGTTTTGCCGTATGCTTGCAACGTTTCCATCAGCGCGACTTTGTATTTAACGTCAAGATGATTTGTCGGCTCGTCCATGAGAATTAATTCCGGCTCCTGTGCTAATGTTTTTGCGATTAAGACGCGTTGAATTTCTCCGCCGGACATTTGACTCAACTTGCGCCGCGACATAGTTTCAATCCCGACACTTTCCATAGCCTTTCGAGCAACTAATTTGTCCTCGGCGGTGTAGTCGCGAAATTTTTTTTTGTAAGGGAAACGACCCATCAAAACGACATCTTCAACGCGGAAATCGGCGACCATTTTGGAACGTTGCGGCAAGACGGCGACTCGGAGCGCGTAATTTTCGGCGGAAATTTTTTCAACGTCCTGCCCGTTGAAATAGACGGCATTTGAACTTCGACGCGTCTTGCCAAGGAACGACATCAAAGTTGATTTGCCGCAACCGTTCGCGCCGATAATCGCAGTGATTTTTCCCGCCGTGAAAGTTGCGTTGACGTTGTCGAGAATTTTTTTGCCGCCGACCGAGTAAGATAAATTTTTGACTTCGATAATGTTCATGATTTTTTGTTCTACTTTCTTTGACCGAGCAAAGAAAGTAGCAAAGAAACTCGCCGCTGCGCGCGGAGCGATGAGGTTTATCGTTGTCCGTAGCGTTTAGATAATTTTTATTCGATTGCGCCGCTGTGAAACATCCTGTTTCAGCGCGGCGGCGGCGCGCGTCCATGCGCGCCTCTGATTTCCATTAATCAAGAATCTTTGTATTGGCGGTTGATAATTTGCATGAATATCGGTGCGCCGAGACACGCCGTCAAAATGCCAATCGGAACTTCTTCGGGCTTGAAGATTGACCGCGCCATAACGTCAGCCCAAATCATCACGAACGCGCCGATTAAAGTTGTGAACCACATCAAGACGCCGTGCCGTGATTCGCTGATAAACCTTGCAATGTGCGGAATTACCAGCCCGATAAAGCCGATTATCCCTGCGATTGAAACCGTGACCGCGATTGCCAGCGACGAGATTAAAACTACGGCTTGTTGCATTCGTTCAGTCGATAAGCCCAAATGTCGAGCCTCTTCGCGTCCCAAAAGTATCAAGTCCAGTTCGTGACGGAACAGCCACACGAAAATTATCAGCGCGATTAAAACCGTCAACGCGACGGGAATCATTGCCCATTGGATGCCCGTGAAAGAGCCCATAAGCCAGAACATTGCGCTGCGAACTTGAGCTTCGTTTTTTGAGCCGTAAATTTCAAGCATCGTGAACGCCGAGAACAACGCCGATATTCCCATGCCGATTAGCACGAGTTTAATCGGATTGTTGGAAGTGCCGGCAATTCTGACGACGATAATCGTTGCGAGTGTTGCTCCGAAAAATGCTCCGACATAGACGCCGTAAGGTGCGAAAATCTGCGCGACGCCGGTTATAATGCAAAAGACTGCGCCCATGCCTGCGCCGGACGATACGCCGAGAATGTAAGGATCAGCCAGATAATTTTGCGAGACCGTCTGCATGAGCATTCCCGTCAATGACAGAATCGCGCCGCTTATCGTCGCAAAAATTATTCGCGGAAGTCTGATGTCGAAAATTATCATCGCGTCGGAAGAATTCGTTTGACGACCTTGCAAACTTGCCGCGACTTCATCAATTACGAGAGACGTTTCAATTTCAACGGAGCCGAAGCCGATTGCGATTATCATGCTTGCGACGAGAATCAACGTCAACATCAGCGCGCGGAAAAAAATTTTTTTGTCCATGTTCCGATTAGAAAATCAACAGCCCGTCCGAAGACGAGCCGCCGATTTTTTTTAGATTATCGAGTGTTTAACGGGAAGTGTCGTCCCGTGTTTTTATGCGAGAAATTTTGCGGCGTCGACGAATTCGAGACCGAGAGCTTCCGCGACGTTTTTATTGGTAAGCTTTCCGTCAATGGTGTTGAGACCTTTGGCAAGTCCCGCGTCTTCTTTGCAAGCCGCCTGCCAACCTTTGCCGGCAATTTTCAGCGCGTAAGGCAACGTTGCATTCGTGAGAGCAAGCGTCGAAGTGCGAGCGACCGCGCCGGGAATATTCGCAACGGAATAATGAATCACGCCGTGCTTGACGAACGTCGGGTTGTCGTGAGTTGTAACCTTGTCGCATGTGGCAATGGAGCCGCCTTGATCAATCGCAACGTCGATGATGACCGAGCCGCGTTTCATTGTCTTAACCATGTCTTCCGTGACGAGCTGCGGAGTTTTCGCGCCGGGAACGAGTACTGCGCCGACAAGTAAATCAGCCTTTTCGACCCATTGCGCGATGTTGTAGCTGTTGCTCATGACGGTACAGACTTTGCCGCCGAAAATGTCATCAAGATAGCGGAGCCGTTCAATCGACAAATCGATAATCGTGACGCGTGCACGCATACCGAGCGCAATTTTCGCCGCATTGGTGCCGACGACGCCGCCGCCGATTATGACGACCTGTCCGGATTCGACGCCGCTGACTCCTGCCAATAAAACGCCGCGACCGCCGTATTGACTTTCCAAAAATTGTGCGCCGAGTTGAATCGACATGCGCCCGGCAATTTCGCTCATCGGTGCAAGCAACGGCAAGCTCCGACCGTCACGACCGACGACAGTTTCATAAGCGATGCCCGTAACTTTTTTGTCGAGCAATGCTTTTGTAAGTGCAGGTTCGGGCGCAAGGTGCAGATACGTGAAAAGAATTTGTCCCGCGTGGAAAAGTTCGTATTCGGGCTCAAGCGGCTCTTTAACTTTGATAATCATTTCCGCGTCGTCGAAAATTTTTTTCTTGTCCGCGACGAGTTCGGCACCGACCGATTTATAGCTTTCGTCGTCGAATCCGCTGCCAATGCCCGCGCCCGTCTCAATCAAAACTTTGTGCCCTGCCTTGACGAGCGAATCAGCTCCCGCCGGTGTCAAGCCAACGCGATTTTCGTTGTTCTTAATCTCCTTCGATACGCCGATAATCATATTGCAAAACCTCCCGTGAAAAAATTTTTGTCGTGTCAATGATACACCGCCAAAAAGGAAAGTCAAGCAAACTTATTTTTTATGATGGTGCAGTTCGTGGCGCACTTGACTGTAAATCAGCATTGTAAATATTCCCGTACCGCCGATTATGTTGCCGAGTCCCGTCGGAATTAAAAATCGGAAGAAATACTCCGCAAAATCTGCGTCGCCGTAAATCATCGCATAAGCCATTTCGCACGAGCCAACCACGACGTGAGCAAAGTCGCCGAGCGCGATAAAGTAGATGAAAACCAGTATCGTCATGAAGCGGAAATATCTTGTCTGCGGAGCGATCCAAACGAGTGCGGCGATAATTATTCCCGCCGGTATGCCGCGAACGACGTTATCAATCGCGGGCAGTCTCATCACGTGCATCGCCAATTCGTGCAACGCGCCTGCCAATTTCGGTGAAACTGCATATTCGCTCGACAGGAACGCCGCCGCTATTGCCGTGCCGACTATGTTGAAGAATAAAACTATGCTCCACAGTCGCAGGACGCTCAAAAATTTTTTCCACGAAAATTCGCTGAACAACGGAACCATCGTAGTTATCGGGTTTTCAGTGAAAAGTTGCATTCTGCCGAGTATCACGATTAAAAAGCCCGCCGTGTAGCCCAAACTTGAAATCATCGGCTCGAATTGCGATCCTTCCATGTGCATATGAAAGACTGCTCTGAAAAAAAACGAGAACGATACGAAAATTCCTGCCGCCAGTGCCGAGAACGCCAATGCACTGAATGAGCGCGATAATTCTTCTTCGCCTTCCTGCCGAATTATTTTGAACAAAATTTGCGGTGCCATCGCGGCGTTTTCAAGCAGAACGATTTGTTCTCGCGGCGGCAATTTCTTTACAAAATCTTCGTCGTCGTGCAATTTTATCACTCCTTGTCGTCTCGATTGAGTCAAGAAACGTTCTTCAGTGCGAGCAATGCGGCAATTCTTCCTGTGCGGTCAACGTGATTTTTCTGCGCGGGCAACGTGACGTTGCATCCAGTTGACGCGACAAAATTTTTGACAGCTCAAGCTCTGTGACCGCGATTGAGTCAAGAAACGTTCTTCAGTGCGAGCAATGCGGCAATTCTTCCTGTGCGGTCAACGTGATTTTTCTGCGCGGCACGATAAGAAAAGTACCATTTACTTTGGCAACAAGTGCACTCGTTCGCAACGTCGATATTTTTTTCGGGAACGCCGACTTCCAAAAGTTGCAGGACGTTCGCGCGCCAAAGGTCAAGAAAAATTTTTCCGTCGCGTTCAATCAAAAGCTCGTCGTGATTTTTCGGGAAAGCCGCTTTGCATTTGTCCAAAACGTCGCCGCCGACTTCGTAGCAACACGAGCCGATTGACGGAGCAATTCCAATCAGACAATCTTGCGGGCGCGTGCCGAATTCGTCGCTCATGGTCAGCAGAGTTTTCGCGGCAATTTTTTTCAACGTGCCCTTCCAACCGCCGTGAGCAAGTCCAATCGCGCGATTCTCAACGTCGACAAAAAAAATCGGGACGCAATCGGCAAAACACAACATCAACGGCAATTCGGGAACGTTCGTGATGAGCGAATCGGTTTCGGGAATTGAGTCGGCATAATTTTCGCAACCGCACCCGCGATAATTCTCATCGACGCGAAAAATTTTGTCGCCGTGAACTTGATTTGGCGTGACAATGTCGGAAATGCCGAAGCCCAACGATTGAACGAAGCGTTTGCGATTTGCGATAACGTCTGCGGGATTGTCTCCGACGTGCAGCGCGAGATTCAAACTGTCAAACGGCGATTGACTTACTCCGCCAAAACGTGTCGAAATTGCGTGCGCGACCACATCTTCAGGGAACGTCGAAAATTTTCCGTGCCACAAATTATTTTCCGTGCGCTTTAAAAAGTAACTCATTGCTCCACTTCCTTTCAACGCGATTATACACCCGTTGAGCTTTACGGCAAAATTTTTTTCGGTGCTTGTCAAAGACGACGCGTTAATTTATCATTGCGGCAACGCGGCTGCACGTTAAAAAAATTTTTCGGAAGGAGAATTTTCATGGAAGAGATTCGCGGAAAGTACAACACGGCAATTTCATTTGCCAAAGTCATTGAGGATTCGGCACGTGAACAGATTCGTCGCATGTGCAATCACGAATTCACCAAGGACAGCAAGATTCGCATCATGCCCGACGTGCACGCCGGAAAAGGTTGCACAATCGGCACAACAATGACCGTCACCGATAAAGCTGTACCCAACATCGTCGGCGTCGACATTGGTTGCGGCATGTACACCGTCAAGCTTGCGGACAAATCGATTGACTTTGCACAAGTCGACGCGGCGGCGCATTACATTCCTTCGGGACACGGCACGTGGGATTTTCGGCAGGAACGTTTCGATTTGCAAGATTTAATTTGTTATCGCAGTCTCAAGGACAGTCGGCGGCTTGAACGGAGCATCGGCACGCTCGGCGGCGGCAATCACTTCATAGAAATTGACAAGGCGGCGGACGGAACTTTTTATCTGATAATCCACACGGGCTCAAGAAATCTCGGCAAGCAGGTCGCGGAAATTTATCAGCGGCTCGCAATCGATTTGGCGAAGGGCAAGGACAAATTTTTTGCTCAACGCGATGAGATCATTGCCGTTTATAAATCGCTCGGTCGCAAGACGGAGATCAAGTCGAAACTCGCGGAACTGGAAAAAGAATTCAAAGGGCTCAAGGCGTCAATGCCCGATGATTTGTGTTACGTTCACGGAAAATATTTTCATCAGTATCTGCACGACATGGAGCTTTGTCAAGAATTCGCGCGGCGCAACCGTGAACTTATCGCCAAAATTTTGCTCGGCAAGACAGGCTTGACGGCTCTCGACGCCTTCCACACGATTCACAATTACATTGACGTTGAAGAGCTGATTATTCGCAAAGGTGCCATTGCCGCACACAAAGACGAAAAAGTTTTGATACCGATAAACATGCGCGACGGCTCCGTTTTGGCGATTGGAAAAGGAAATGCCGATTGGAATTATTCCGCTCCGCACGGCGCAGGACGAATTCTCTCGCGCTCCGAAGCCAAAGAGCAGCTTAGCATGGACGAATACAAAGAATCGATGGCGGGAATTTACACGACTTCAATCAGCACCGGCACGCTCGACGAAAGCCCGCAAGCTTACAAGTCACTCGACGACATCATTGACGTTATCGGCGACACCGTTGACATTGTCGAAGTCATGAAGCCCGTTTACAATTTCAAAGCCGGAGCTTGAATTCAATTAGGAATTAGAAATGAGCAATCGTTAAATGGAGGTCGTTTAATGATAATTTTGGCATCAGGCTCGCCGCGCAGGCATGAACTCTTGCAAAAGCTCTGTAAAAATTTCGTCGTGGAGGTCAGCGACGCGCAGGAAGTTCAATCCGCCGACAGTCCGAAAAATCTTGCCGTGGAGAACGCCGTTCGCAAAGCTCAATCTGTCGCAAAAAAAAATCCCGATGCGGTTGTCATCGGTGCTGATACTATCGTCGTGCTTGACGGTGAAATTTTCGGCAAACCAGACGGAATTTTAGGCGCGGAAAAAATGTTGGCTCGTCTGGCGAATCGGAAACACGAAGTCATCACGGGCTTGGCGATTTACGTTGACGGAAAAATTTTCACGGCGGCGGAAGTCACTGAAGTTTTTTTCGGCGAAATGAGCGCGGCGGAAATTCGCGACTACGTTGCCACAGGTGAACCGCTCGATAAATCCGGCTCGTATGCATTGCAGGGCGGCGCGACGAAATTTATCGAAAAAATTCACGGCGACTGGTCTAACGTCGTCGGACTGCCGATTTATCGCTTGAGAATGTTGGCGCGAATAGCAAACGTC
>CAMNPA010000036.1 GCA_946547205.1 uncultured Selenomonadales bacterium
AAAACCGGTCCCAGCGTGGTCAACATTGAAGGCAAAGGTTCGGGCTTCGTCAGCTTCGGCTCCGGCATCATTTTCACCGATGACGGTTACATTATCACAAATGACCATGTCATCAGAAAAACTAACTCGTTGGAAGTCCATTTGTCGGACAAACGCACGCTTACGGCAAAACTTATCGGCACGGACCCGCGAATGGACGTTGCCGTTATCAAGGTTGAGGGTGAAAATCTCACGGCGGCCAAACTTGCCGATTCCAGCAAAGTTGAAGTGGGTGCCGAAGTGCTTGTCATCGGCAACGCCAAAGGAATAGAAAACAGCGTGACCAAAGGCGTCATCAGCAATCTGAATATCGACGTGGATACCGGCACGGATATCAGACGGTGTTTGCAGACGGACGCTCCAATCAACCCCGGCAACTCCGGCGGTGCTCTCGTGAACATGCAAGGCGAGATTATCGGCGTCAACGACATGAAGCGTTCCGACGCCGAGAGCATAGGTTTTGCCATTCCAATCAACGACGCAAAAGAAATTGCCGATCAATTAATTGAAAAAGGCTACGTTTCATTGCCGTATATCGGCGTGGACGCCGTCAATCAACAGACGGACGACGGAACGCCTTTCATTATCGTTCGCAATGTAATGCCCGATTCCCCCGCTGCCAAAGCCGGTCTGAAAGTCAAAGATGTCATCGTCCAAGTCAACGATGCACGAGTGGAGACCGTCTCCAAATTGCGTGAACAGTTTTATGACAGCGGCATAGACAGCATCGTTTCAATCCATATCGTGCGCATGAGTAATAAAGGCGGTCAAGAAGGCATCATACAAGTTAAACTTGAGGAACTGCCCAAAGGTTATTACTCCATTGACTGGAGCTGACGGACAAGCGATTGACTTGCGTAACGTGTCGCGAAAACGGATTCCGAATAGAAAGGATACATACAATGAAAAATTTGCAAGTCATGGCTATGGCGGTGATATTGCTTTTGGTCGTGACTTTGAGCGGGTGCAGTCCTCCGTGGCATGACGACCCGATATTGCCCATGCCGCCCGGCTCTTCGACGCCGCTCGAACCGCCGCCGCAACAAATGATCGTTGACGTTTATTGGGACGCAACAACTTCCATGAAAGGTTTCACGAAATTGGCGGCAGGCAACGTCTATCGCACATTGCCTGATACGTTGGGCGATATGGTCGGCTCCTTCGGCACGGTAAATTATTTTCGATTCGGGGAACAGGTTGTGCCCGTGGAAGGACGCGAATACCGCCGCTTCAGCAGCCCCGACTATTACACCGAGCTGATAACTTCTTTCGGTAGCGTGTTGGATACGGCTGACCCCGAACACCTGTCAATCGTGGTTACGGACCTTTTCGAGAGCGACGCGGATTGGAGCAACGTAACTCAAAAACTCCGTGAAAAATATTTCTCAAAGCATCTCAGCGTGGCAATTATCGGCATAAAAAATTCTTTCAGCGGCGAAATTTTCGACGTGGGCTTGAACGCCGCAACCTTCAGCTACGACAGCGGAGATGATTCGACACGCTTCCGCCCGTTTTATATGTTTTTGATGGGCTCGGAGCCGCAGATACGCGCTTTTCTGGACATGTGGAAGGATCAAAAATTTTCCGCCGAAGTGCATGAAGTCTTGTTCTCGGAACACTTTGCAAGTAAGACGCTGGCTTTCCGTGTCGGTGACTTGACGATCAAGCAAAATTTGATTTTGACCAATCGCTTGCGCAAAGCGGATGATCGCCTTCAAGAGGTCGGCATTTCCAATGGTAATGAACAAGTTAAACTCACGATTCCCGGCAAATGTCAACTTGATCCGTATGCCTGTCCTTTGAGCGGCGAATTGGATAATCGCGTCAAAGTCTTTGCGTGGAACGAAACCGACGCGGGCGGTCAATGGCAGCAGCAGTCGGACAAAAATGCCAAAGTATCATTTGCGCTGAACGGCGACAATTGCGAACTGACGTTGACTTTCTCACCGAATGAAATTTTGCCGCAAGGACGTATCAGCTTGGTGCAGGTGCTGATTGTTCCTTCGCGGAAAAGTACGAACTTGCCAATGTGGATATCGGATTGGGATATGGGCAACATCGACATTACGCCCGACCAATTCGACGGCTCGAAGACAGTCAACTTGCAACGCATTGCCACTTCGCTCAAAGACTCCTTGCTGACCGCCGCACAACCGACAATCGCAGAATTAAATCTTGTGATCGACGGACGCTGACCGACACTGTAGAAAGGAAGTAATGCAAATGGATTCACAAAACGAAGCGGTACCGCATTTGATTATGGCGGTCGTGATTATGCTCGTGTTTTCGGGTATTGCGTACTTTGGCGGCTGTAAAATAGCGGCGATGTATTATCTCTCCGGCAATGAAAAAGTCCCTGCCGAAGAATGGGAACATTACTACAGCTATCTCGTTATGTATATGGGAATAATCGCCGCACTGTTTTTGCTCCTTTGGACGGTTTTGACGCATTGGGCATTTCAATACAGCTCTTCGGGCAAGCGCGGTCTGTGGGCGATTTTGGGACTTATACTTGTCGGGCTGTGTGTGGCGTCTCCCAAAATTTTTGAGATAATTTTCGGCTCCGAAAAGATACTGATATTTGACGAGAAGATACCGATATTGTTTGTAATTTGCTACTGCCTGTTCGGTTATTGGGTCGGCAGCATTTTCGTCACTTCCGAGAGATTCAAAAACACGCCGTTGCTTGCCGGGCTCGTCAGATAAAGTCGCGACGTGAGATTAGGAGATTGATAAAATGGGATACTATTTCATTTCCGTCGGTGGTTCCGGAACACGCGTTTTGGAATCACTGGCTCATCTTTGTGCGGCAGGTCTGTTGCCCAATAAAGAACGGGAAGAAAATCTTTACGTAATGTCCATCGACCCCGACACCGGCAACGGCAATTTGACGCGCACGCAAAGAGTCCTGAATTGCTTGAACGGATTTCAAAGTGTCAACGTCGGCAAGGGAACGCCGCTGTTAAAAACACCGTTGGATATTGCCGAGCCTTTTTTTTGGAGTCCCGCCAAGCAGGGAACAACTCTTGACAGCGTCATTTCTTATCCGAGCTATAAAAGCAAACCTGTCGGCAAACTTTACGAATCGCTTTACACGCAGAAGGAACGCGAACTTGTCCTCGACGAAGGATTTCGCGGTCGCCCGTCAATCGGCGCGGCGGTAATGGGCAAGACTGCGACGGCGGACGTAGAATCTGCTTGGAGCAACCTCATTCAAACCGTCAACAGCGACATAAAAACCAACGGTTCGGCGAAAATATTTTTGTCGGGTTCTGTCTTCGGCGGCACGGGTGCGGCGGGCTTGCCGACCATACCAAAACTTTTATACAGCATATTCAAAAGCCATTGCCAATCGGGTAAGATGCATATCGGCGGCGCATTGTTGTTGCCGTATTTTTCCTTTACTCCGTCTGCCGAACAGAAAAAAAACGTCGGGCTTTTCGCCTCCTCCGACAACTTCCTGACCAACACGAAAGCGGCATTGCGCTATTATTCCGACACCGGCGGGAGCGGTTACGACTCCATGTATTTTATCGGCGATGAAACGATGTTGCCCATGGAAAGATTCAGTATCGGTTCCGCCACGCAGTGCAATGACGCGCATATCGTTGACTTTTTCGCGGCAATGGCGGCAGTGCACTTTTTCTGCGGCGACGAAGGCAAGCACTGCTACTTTATTTCCCGCAGCGATGACGACGAATTCAAATGGGAAGACTTGCCGAAAATTGAGATGTATGACGGCAATGAAGTTTCCGTACAAGAACGTTTGGTACAATTCGTCCGCTTTATATTCGCGTATCTGTATATCGTTAAGCCGAAATTGTCGGGCTTGGCGAACGATAAATTGCCGATTCATGATTACCCGTGGTATAAAAACTATTGGAAAGACAAAATTAACGCAAAGTCTGATGACGTGCTCAATTTCGGGCAATATGCCGAATACTTTGTTGAGTGGCTGAATCAAGTGGAACATTCGGCAGGGGCACGCTCCGTGGAGTTCATTAATCCCAAATCTTTCAGCACAAAAAACAACACTGCCAAAATACTTCCCGAATTCTTCTCGACGCTCGATTACGGCAACAGCCAAGTAACCACCGCAAAAATAGAAACCGTTTTAGCGAGAGGCGAAAGAACGGGCGGTATTATTTCTTCGATTTTCCGTCGCAACCAAAACACCGAGGACTTTGGCGAAGGCTTCGGGCTGTTCCTGCGGCGACTTTACGACAGTTGCAAAGCAAATTAATCCGATAACTGACGAGGAGGATTATTTATGCCGAATGTATTACTTCCGAGACTTTCCGAAAATGCCATTATTGCGCCCACTAAAGCAGGTCAATGGGAAGATGCGGCGGGTCTTGAGCGAAGTCGTTTCTTGAAGGGACTTTCCGACGGTCTTGCCGTGGCGGAGGAAGATAGAAGAGTTCAAGATATTTATAACATCGATTCAATCCCCGACGTCTGGGCCAGACCGATTCTGTTCCGAATGGCACTTTTTACGACAAAAGGTTTCGATGCCAATTTGCACAAAAAGGTGCTGGGAGAGTGGCGCGCATTGCTTGCCATGCTCGCATTGCAGGACATGCGGCATTTGCCAATTACAGTGGAGGCGGTGCACCTCGATCAATCCGATCAACTCGGAAAGACGCTTTTGATGTTGGCACCGCAAGATTCGGTCGGTCTGCCGACGAGGAATTCACCTTGGAACGATATTTACGTAATTTCTTACACCGGCAAACCGTTGGCAATAACTTCGCCGACAACTTTGGTGGCGACATCGGCGGACTACGGCACCGCGCTTGAAGGGCAATTAACGGAACCATGGAGCGACAACGGACAATATCTTACCGACCCCATACCGCACCTCATACCCAACGAACTCAGCGGATTGCATATGTGGCTGAAGGAATTGGATAACAGTTTGAGAAATTCGATTCCTGCCAATGTACAAACGCAAAACGAAACTTGCAGTCAACTGCTCAAGACACTGGACGAATATATAAAAGATGTTCATAACGCATTGAACGGCAACTTCCCTTCGGCGGGCAACCTTATCGACGCGGGTTTGAACATGCATATCGGTTTGTCACAATTCTTGAACAAAAAGGTACAAGCTGCCCCGCCCAAGCCGTCGGATTCGGCAGTGCTTTTACGCACGACCGGCGCACGTCAAGGCACCAAGCCGCTTTTACTTGTCTCGCAGCAGATGTTGCAACATTTGTCCGTGTCCAGAGGCGTATCGTTGGCACAAATTGTCGTTTGGACAGGTATCACTGCTGCCGATGTCAAAAATCACTCGCTCACGAACGATAAAACGATGATTAACGGCGTGCCGCTGAACGGAGCCGAATGGCGTCGCCCCGAAGAATTCTTCACGGACCGTTTGGTTATTCATTCGGGCGGCAATGCGTTGAAAAGTATCCTCAAGGTGCCCGGCAGCGACCTCTTATCGCAAGAAGACATGAGCGTTATTTTGCCGTTGCGCTCGGAAATTTTGGATTATTTCACTCCGCAAGAAATAGTCAGAAACTGCCGCTTAGAAAAATCCGGCAACGAAATAAAGGTCGAGTTCACTTTTCCAATCTCCGGCATAAACAAGACGGGTGCCGAATATCGAGTTGAAAAATCTTACCCGATGCAAGAAGTCCTGTTTCTGCTGAACAATGTTCCGATAATCGAGCTGTGGCCAAACTTCAAGCGTCCCGGTTGGGATAAATATTATCTGTATTACGAAAACAGCGACGCTCAAAACATGGTGCAAGGGGCGGGCTACGATTACTTGTATGTTTATCCGTGGGCTTACGGTAAGAACATTGCGGGCGATACGCCAAATCAAGGCTTGGCGAACCGTTACACGGCGCGACTTTCGGGTTTTCCCGAAGCACTCATTTGCACGACGAATTCAATGACTGAAGGCGGCATTTATGCGGGTATCGTGCTCCTTGAAGAACCTGAGCCCGTGGCGGCGCAAATGGGAAATGTCTGGCAAGTCGGCGTAGACTTCGGCACTTCCAGCACGATGCTTTTCTGTCGCAGCGGCAAGGGCAATCCGAAACCGTTGGCATTGCAACCGAATCTTTTCCAAGTGACGGAGAGCGGCGAAATGCGCGCCCGCACATATCGAAATTTTATTCCGTCTTCCACGAAAGATCAGCAGGAAGGTTCGTTCTTGAGTATCTTCCAGCTTTTGAACGGAGATCTTTTGCACGGCAAAATTCCCAACATTCGCCCGTTACAAGACGGCAATGTTTTCTGGTTGTTGAGTGCCGACGGAACCGACGCCGAAGACTTCCGCAACAACAGCAGTCAAATCGACACCAATCTGAAATGGGGCTCCGACCAAATAAGCCAATTAAAATTGTCGGCTTTTGTCAAACAAATTTGCCTACAGATTTTGGCGGAAGCGGCTAAAAACGGCGTCGGCGCAATTTCTTGGAACTTCTCTTACCCGACGGCTTTTTCGCCGAATCAGACAATGACGTTCCAAACCACCTGTCGAAATGCCGTTCAAGAAGCAATGCAAGATTCCGGCTTTATCGTCCACGAGAAACCGGAATTCTGGCCGGAGAGTAAAGCGGGCGCATATTACTTCAATCAACTGGGCGGAATCCATTTTGCAGGCGGTGCCGTCTGCTTGGACATCGGTGCCGGTACAACGGACATTTCGGTTATCAGCGGTGAACCTGCCAAAATCGTCTACCACACGTCCTTGCAGTTCGCAGGTCGTTACCTGTTCCAATCAATTTACAAGCATTACGATATATTTGCGTCATCGTTGGAGCTCGGCGGAATGGGTAAGGAGCAAAGAAACGCTCTGATTGATGCCGACTTGCGCAAGCACAGCGACGAATATCAATACGGGCTGACGCATATGACCGTGCGCGGCGATGTGCAGAAAGTATTGCAACTCACTCAATTTGCAGCGGCGGGACTTTTCTACTACATTGGCGGATTGGTGAGCTTGTTGCATGAAAAAGGCATCTATCAAGGCAACGAGGTGCCTGATATTTATGTCGGCGGAAACGGCTCGCGAATTTTCCCGTGGATTTGTGGCGGTATGTTCACGGACGATAATCCTTATCTTACGGTGTTTCAAGATATGCTCGTTGCCGCATCGGGTTTGCAATTGGGCGACGCCTTTCAAATGGTTTTATCGGACACGCCCAAAGTCGAGGTGGCTCGCGGCATGATTGAGAATAAACCGTTCAATCACGGCAGTTTCTTCAACGCGCTTCAGATAGCTCAAGACCTTTTCGGTAGGGCGAACGGCCAAGACGTGCTTATTGCCAACTCGGTGTTTGCGGGCGATGACTTTGCTGTTAATGATGAGCCGCGTAAAAAATCGGAATTTATTTCTGCTTACGATATCGAAGAGGGTATCAGCATTCAGAATGTCGGAGAATTTCGCGCCTTCACGAACAAATTCAACGCGAATCAATACATCTGGGGCGAACATATCGACATCAACAACCGTGATTTCGCAAGAGTGCTCAGAAGCGTTCAAGGAGCCTATTCTGCGCAACGTGGAAACGACCCGCATAAAATTTTCGTGGAGCCGATTTTTATCTTAGAGCTGAAAGGTTTTATGGAGTTGGTTGCCCATGCTTAACATCACAGGTAAGTTGCGCGTCTTGGCGTTATGTCTGACTTTGTTCGCCGCCACTGCTTTTGCCGAACCACCCGACGCAAATTCCAATGAAGGGCGCATAACGGACGGCATTGGAGCGGGGCAAATAAGCTCATCTGCAACGGATGACAAAGCCCTGTTTAACGATCCGAATGACGGCATACCGGAAAATGAAGCTGACTCCGAAGCGGACAATGCTGAAACCGAAGCCGGCAACGTTGCAAATAACACTCAAGGGAACGCCGCTGCCGGTAACCAAGGTGCGGCAAAAGGGGGTTCCGACGTGGCAGAAACAAAAGATAAAACAGAAACTCCACTGCCAAATCCCAACAATGTTGAAGAAAAGAATAACGGGAATTTCTATATAATCCTCATTCTTGATATATTGCTGGGCTTGTTGATTGTTTTGTGCCTCATCGTCCTTTGGAAAATGAACGACAGATTGCGGAAAGTCGAAAGAAGCTCGAAAGGCAATGACGCGTCTGCAAGCAAGGAATCTGCGGCATTGGTCTCAATCGAGAAAAAAATTGCGGAAATCGAAAATGTTGTCGGGGAACTTCGACGGACAGTCGCGGAGATGTATCCGTTCTTCCGAAACAATACGACGCGGCAAGCGGAAGAAATT
>CAMNPA010000037.1 GCA_946547205.1 uncultured Selenomonadales bacterium
GTCTGGTCGTCGACGATGCGATTGTTGTTATTGAAAACGTCGAACAGCACATGGAGCGCGGCTTAAATCCCGTCGAGGCAACGGAAGTCGCAATGGCGGAAGTTCAAGGACCGGTCGTGGCTATTGCGTTCGTTTTGTCGGCAGTTTTTATCCCGATAGCGTTCCTCGGCGGCATGACGGGCATTTTGTATCGGCAATTCGCGCTGACAATCGCGGTGTCGATGGGACTGTCGGCATTCGTCGCGCTGACTTTGACGCCCGCACTTTGCGCGATGATTCTCAAGCCGCACGAACACGGCAAGAAAAATTTCTTCAGCAAATTCTTTGACGCGTTCAATAATTGGTTTGAGCGCACGAAAAATTCTTACGTCGGCATCGTCGCGAAGGTCATTTCCGGCACGAAACTTGCCGTCGTGTTTATGTTGATTGTTTGCGGCTTAACGGGACTGCTGTTTAAAATTTTGCCGTCAACTTTCGTTCCCGATGAGGATCAAGGATATTTTGTCGCTGCAGTGATGATGCCCGAAGGCACTTCGCTAAACAGAACTTCGATGACGACCGACAAAGTTGCCGCCGCAATTCGCGAGAACGTTCCAGGCGTCAAAGACATCATCTCGGTTGCAGGAAACGATATACTTTCGGGCGGCTCAAAATCTTCCGCCGCGACGTTGTTCGTAAGCATGTATCCTTGGGCTGACCGAATGGACTTTGAAAAATCCGTAACCGCCGCGATTTACAACGTTTTCATGGTCGGAAACGGAATTGCGCCCGAAGGTTTTGTTGCCGGCTTCAATCCGCCTGCCTTACCCGGTCTCGGACAAGTCGGCGGCTTGACGATGCAACTTATCGATTTGGAAAGCCATTCTGACAGCGATTTATCCGAAATCACAGATAAAATTGTTCAAGCCGCTAATGCACGTCCCGAACTTCAAGGCGTGTCGACAACTTTCAGCGTGACTTCGCCAAGCTACAAATACGAACTCGACCAAAAGAAAATTGAAATGCTCGGCGTAAATCTTGCGGACGTTTACGGCGCGTTGCAAGTCAATTTCGGCGGTATGCCCGTTGACGACTACGACAGATTCGGCAGAACGTATAAAGTTGTCATGCAGTCCGATGTTTATTTCCGCAGTGAAGTCGACATGCTGAAATTTATGTTCGTCAAAGGTTCCAACGGTCAATTTGTTCCGCTCGACACGTTGATAAGTTACAAACTCAACACGGGCACGACGCAGGTCACTCGCTTTAACGGCAAACGCTCCGTTTTGATTCAAGCTCAACCGGCTGACGGCTATTCATCGGGTCAAGCAATGGCGGCTTTAACAAGTGTCGTGAATGAAGTTGCTCCGACAGGTTTCGGCGTGGAATGGTCGGGACAATCTCGCGAAGAGCAAAAAGCTTCCGGCTCGACAGGTCAAGTTATGGCGTTGGCTTTAATTTTCGTGTTCTTGTGTCTCGCCGCGCTGTATGAAAGTTGGAGCGTTCCTTTTTCCGTGTTGATGACAGTTCCTACGGGAATTTTCGGCGCGCTGCTGTCCGAATTCGTTTTGAACATTTACACGAACACTCTCGGCGTAGGAAATCCCGGTTTTCAGAACAGTATATATATGCAGATCGGCGTAATCATGATCATGGGCCTTGCCGCGAAAAATGCGATACTGATTGTCGAATTCGCCAAAGTCCGCACCGATAAGGGCATGGAAGCCGTTAAAGCGTCTCTTGAATCTGCGGGCTTGCGACTTCGTCCGATTTTGATGACGAGTTTTGCATTTATAATCGGTTGTCTGCCGCTCGCAACAGCTTCGGGCGCAGGCTCGGCGGCGCGTAACTCTATGGGCGTGGCTGTGGTTGGCGGGATGACTGTCGCAACTTTTCTCGGCATATTTTTAATCCCGGTCTTCTTCGTCGTCGTTCAAAAGATCGTCCAAAAACTTTTCGCCAAAAATAAAGCATAGGCGGGCTCACATAAAAAAAAATTTTGCGGCTCTCACGGCAGATGCTGACGCAAAACGCTGTTACTTATGTTTCAATCGTCAAAGTCAAAATGTTTCGCCTTGAGACTTTGACAATTTCCCGAAAGATTTTCCTTTAAATACATCGGGATTCCTTCAGGTGCAGTGGCGTCGACGACAAGTCGAACTGAAACTTCAACATTCGGAAGATTCATCAAACTTGACACAACCTCATTAATGCAGTCGTTGAAATTTTTGATTAGTCTCGTGTTATCTAACTCAACGTCCATGAAAAAATGTTTTGGCGGCAATTCGATTTTGCGCGGCGGCTTAACTTCAACCTTAGGCGGATTTTTTTCCGGCGGCTCAACTTTGACAGGCTCAATCAAATTAAGCTTTTCCTCTGCGACAGACGCCTTGACCAAAAAATTTTCCGCTGAAATTTCTCCGAGAGCTACGTCGCCGAAACGGAGCTCGTGAAATTCTTCGTCGTCTGCCAGCGCAAAAGTTTTCGCCGCAACGCCTTTGCGAACCGTCTCAAGCAAAACGTTTCTATCCGCAAGACGCGGCATATAATAAAAAGTCGTGAAGTATTCCCAAAGTTTATTTAACTGCACGGCATTATCTTCGCGCCAAATGAACTTGTCGAGCAGATTTTTCAGCTTTTCTTTTCCGAGCGAGTGCAGCAACATTTCACGGCTTGAAAATTTTTCGGCGGCGACAGCGATATTGTCTTCGGTCGTGCATTCAATTTCCGCGCGGAACCACTTCAAGATTCTCATATCACCTTCGCCAAAATTATCGGGCGCGAACAGTTGACAATACGCTTGAGAAATTTTCATCGCGAAATTTTTTTTAGCCGATTCGAGATTGCTTTTGGCGTCAACGAGTTGCAGCGCGTCCAGATTGTAAAAATTTTTTTGCTCAACAACTTCAGTCCAAGCTTTGAATTCGCGGACGACTTTTCTCAACACATCCAGCTTGTCACTTTCCGCCGCAAGAAAAAGCAACGTGTTCTTGTGTTTGCGCGGAATCGTCCCGCGAGTGTTCAAAATTTTTTCCGCAAAATCTAAAGCCGGATTGACGGCTTGCTTGTCGTCGAAGGTATGTTTCGGATCCATAATCACCAGCCGCGCATTTTCTTCGTCGACAACATCATCAGTTTTTTTCGGGCAAAAGTGAACTGCAACCTTCGATGCTCTGCGCCACTTGCCAAGTCGCTTTTCAATCTCATAATCAATGTCGTCGTCGGAAAATTGATCGCGTTTGTCGTCGACGAGCTTGCGGAGAGTCGGATTGACGCCAAACCAAAGCCGCGTGTTCTGCGAATAAAGATAATACAAATTTGCCTTGAGTTTCGTCAGCGCGTCGTTAAAAGCGGCGACATTTTCCAAATCCTGCGGCTGAATTATGCCCAGTCGAATTTCATTTTCATCAATGCCGCGCAAGTCGTTGGTCTTACTGCTCGGCGCAGTGCCCATGAAAATTGTCCGCGAAATTTTTCGGGCCGCACACAGTTTGCCGAAACGCGGATTGTTGTCGTCAAGCTCATGAGGTTTCGACTTGTCGCCGTCGACTTCCGAATTTATTATCGCGTCCCAATTCCCTTTGAAATACTTTGCCAACTCGGAACGCACCGAAGAAAAATCAAGCGGAACATTTCCGGGCATAATCAACGCGCTTTGATCGTTCTGCGACCAGAGACCATAAACGACGTTCGCCATCAAACGCAACACGCCGCGCGTCTTCTGAAAATTTTCAAGGCTCGTCCACTTGTCGTAAAGATAATCAAAAAGTTTCGGGTGAATCGGATAGCACGCAAGCAGTTTCTCGCGGTAATTATTTTGGCGGCTCTCGTTCGGAAAATCATTCGCGTTGTTGACGTACATACTAAAAAACGCCGAACAAGTTTCCTTGCGCGCTTTGTCGTTGCACGTCTTGAAAAGTCTTCGGCGAACGATCTCATAACCTTCAACGGGCGTGGCGGCTTCCCAAACAAATTCAACGCGCCCGAAATAATGTTCGACTTGCTTAAGAACTCGCCGTCCCAACTCGTCGCCAACTTCAGCATCGGATTCGGGAATTGACACGACGACTTCACAATTTTTGCTTGCCTTCGCCGTCTCGGTCAGCTCTTGAATAAAACTCAACAGGTTGCCGAAAGTTCCGCCGTCGACTTCGCCGCGTTTGAGTTTGCGACCGTAAGCAACGACTTCATCAATCAAAATCAAACACGGACTCGCCGCGTTGAAAATCTCTCGGAGCGTTTCAACACCCGGCGAAATTTTTTTTTCGTCGTTCTCGCGAATCAGCTCATAAAGTTCGGGCTTGCCTGTCGAGCGTGCCAACTGCATCGCGATTTCTCCCCAAAGCGTTGACTTGAGCGGATTTGTCCACGTGCCGACGATTATCGCCGTGTGAACTTTCGGCAGGAATTCAACTCGTGCGGCGTCCAAAATTTCTCTGACCGTCGACGATTGCTCCGCTTGAATTTTTCCGCCGAATAAATGATACAACGCAAGCAGGCTGTGAGTTTTTCCGCCGCCGAACGAAGTTTTCAACTGGATGACAGGTTCGCCGTCGCCCGAAGTCAATCGCCGCAACGTTTTGACCAAAAGATCTTTCAAGCCGCCCGTCAAATACGTCCGCGAAAAAAATTCAACGGGATCTGCGTATTCGGGACTGCCTTCGCCGCGAACGACTTGCGCCAAATCCGCCGCGAACTCCGCTTGCTTGTATCGTCCTTGTGAAACGTCGGGATTGGGCTCTATCACGTTGCGCCAAGGTTTTAAGGCGACTGCGACCGGTTCAGTTTGCCGATTGAGTTTCGCGTTCCACATCGCCCGCAATTCGGCTGCCGTGTCTGCGTCGAATGCTTCGCTGACAAGTGCCATCGTGTCCAACGCCCGAATCGTCTCCATGTCGTCGAATCCGCTCGTTTTGTGCGCCCATTGATTCCGAATGCTCTTGAGTTCTTTGACGCGGCTGCGTGTTGTCGGCGGCATCTTCAACGAAAAAATTTTGTCCCAATGAACGTCAATCAGCGTCAAACAAAGTTGCACGTCCATTCGATCCGTCAGCTCGGCATAGCTCCCGTCGTGCGGCAAATGTCTTTTTTGTTCGGGATAAAGCAAATCCAAAACGCCCCACTGCCACCAATTTTGATTCGAGAAATGTCGTTCCAAATTCTGCGCGACGAACGCTGCCAACATCGGACGCAAGACAAAGTTCATCGCTCTGCCAATGTCTGCGTAATTTTTTTCGTTCATAACATTCACCTCCGAAAAATTTTCTTCGCCGCCGCAATAAAAAATCCCGCCGCTCGCGGGAATAAATTTTTCAGAACAGATCTTCTTGGACGGGCTTCGGCAGTTTCTGCATGAATTCGGTACGCTTGTCCGAAATGTCTTGCCATTCGACGACGAGTTCATTGTAGCCGGTGCCTTCGCGCGCCCAATTCTTTCTCTCGCAAATGTTGTAGAGCCGATACGCCAAATTCTTCAGCGACTCGCTGTCACCGTCAAAGTGCGTCAACAATTCGCCGCAACCGACAATTCCCACCTTGCCGAAAATTTTCACGAGACTTTGAACCCAAAGCCAAATGCATTTCGATTCGCCGAGCCGTTTAACATAATCGCGATTGAGCTGCTTATTTTCGTCAAGCAACGGAATTTCGTCGCGATCTCTCAAGCGAACACGTCCGCGCGCAGAAATTACCGCGCCCAAATTTTCAAGCCCGCCCACCGAAATATTTTTCGCACGCGCCAAAACATCAGCCTCACCGAAAGAAATTTCGTTGAAAGCTCTGGTCGTGAACAGATCGACGCAAAATTGACTTGCCGAATCAAGCCGACGACTCTGCCCGTTCAAATACTCGTCAAGCTCGGCGTTGATGAGTTGCAGCGCGTCGCGGACAGTAACGGCGTTGTCGTTCATGTCGGTTATTCGTTCGTAGCGGGAATAGACGCTGATGCCGGGACCGATTGCCGCTTGAGCCATGTCCACCGGCGCAATATTCGCCTGTTGCCATTTGTCGAGTGCAGTTCGCAATTCGGCTTTGAGTTCGCGCAGAAAGTCGTTCTTGTCGCACAAAATATTTTCAAGCGGACGTTTTCGACACGCCAAAACTATCGACGACGCCAGAGCGTTTGAATCGTGCGAGCGCATTCGACTGCCCATTTCCGTTCGCATTGGCAATGTCGCCGTGATTTGAAAACCTGCACGAATCAACGAAGTCAGCATCGTATCCCAAGCCGTCGACGCCAAATCATTTTCTTGTTGCTTGAACGCATAGTAAATCGTCACGGGAAAATCTTCGCGGGCTACGGCGTAAATATTTTTCAGCGCGTCAAACATTCCGTCTTCAAAAAATTTTTTCGCCGCCGATTTGTCGTTGTCAAAGCGAGCAGGTTCCGCGATGAGTTCTTCAGCCTTCGGAAAGTTCATGCGCCCGAAAAGTTGCGGATAAATTCTTCTCAACGGTCGACGCAGCCACACATAAAAAAATTCCGACAGATTCGCATAGCCGATGTTGTCGTAATAAGGCGGGTCTGTCGAAACGATGACTTTGCTCAACGGAAAACTTTTCAGCGCGCTGTGATTGAAAACTTCGCCGACAATTCTTCTGTCGAAATTGAATGCGCTTGAACTAAACGCTCGTAAAAAATTTGTCATTAAACTTTCAACGGAGCCTGAACTGTTGCTGAACGGATTAACTTCTGCAAAATTCCAAACCATTGCAATCGCTTGGCGTCCGAATAATTGTTGCGGACATTGTGCAATATTTTCCCAGCGGCAAAGAGAATTCCACGAATCAGCCCAACGGTCAACTAAAAAAGCCAAGTACACGGCGAGAGCGTCGGCATAATCTTTGGAGCCTCCGTCTTCGATGACTTGACTTTGAATTTCGCCAATCAGTTCGCTGAAAGTCGTCAACGCGGTCAGCTGCCGATTCGTGAAGAGTTGATGCCATTCGGTTATGCCGTACTCTTGAACGCGGAAACCAAGAGCTTTGTCGGGCAAATCGCCGCTCGGATAGTCGTCGGGCTTTTCAACGTCGGCAATGTGTTCGTGAGCTTCGTCGGGCGCGAGATAAATTCTTCCGTGTTCGCCTTCCGCGACAATCGCCATCAGTTGCGCGGACAATCTGCCGGCTTTACCTTCAGCGCGAACGTGCTCAAGCGGAACATTTGCGCCGCAGAAAAGACAGCGAGCACCGTTGCGATTAACCGTGCCTTCGGGAGCGTCTTTGCCGTTGCGAATTTCAAAGCGAATCTTATCGCCGTCGACAATCGGATTGACGAAAACATTTTGCTTTGTCGAGAGCTTGAACGAGTGAACGAGCGGCATACGACGACCGCAAGCAGGATTGGAGCAAGTGACGGTTCGAGCCCACAGCCACGCGATAACGGTTTTGCCGTCAGCCTTCGGATAAAGTTCGCCGATTTTGTCGAACGCACGAGCCTTCAAAAGTTTGCCGTAATAGAGAATGTCGTTTGCGAGACCTTCCGCGCCGCGCCAGCCGCCGATAAGTTTGCTTGCATTCGGATTGACAGGCGGACAATCTTTGAACTTCGCGGGCAGTTCAATCATCGCTTTGTTAATCATGACGGCAACGGGATTCAAATCGGACGCATAAGATTTCAAGCCGAGTCGTTGAGCTTCAAGCGGAATGGTGCCGCCGCCTGCAAACGGATCGAACACTGCCGGCAAATCGTCGCCGACAGATTTTTTTATTTCGTCGAGAGCTTTGGTGAAAATTTTTTCGTTGCCGCTGTTTTCCCATTCGACGAGCTTGCCAATGATTTCAAACAGTCGTTTACGTTCGGCTTGTTGAGCTTCGGGCGTCGGGAATTTTTCGGGATGTTCGGACGGATCATCAATCAACGACGCAAACAAAACGGCGCGAGAAGTTGCGGTCGGTTTGCGTGACCACCACAAATGCAACGTTGACGGATGCCCGTGCCGAATTGATTTTTCTCGTGCCGATGCCTTGTTGATAACGTCCAGCGGCATTGACACTTCGATTAACTTTTTCGCTGAACTCATCCCCTTTACAGATTTTGCTATTTCCAGATATGCGCGATTGAAAATTTCTTCGTCGCCGCTGTTTTCCCATTTGACAAGTTCATCAATGATTTCAAACAGTCGTTCACGTTCGGCTTGTTGAGCTTCGGGCGTCGGAAATTTTTCGGGATGTTCAGACGGATCATCAATCAACGACGCAAATAAAACGGCTCGCGCAGTCGCCAACGGTCGTCTTGCCCACCACAAATGCAACGTTGACGGGTGTC
>CAMNPA010000038.1 GCA_946547205.1 uncultured Selenomonadales bacterium
CGATTGCCGACCAATGCTCCTTATCGCCGCCGAAATGTTCAGCCAATGCGCCCATCGCTGAGCTGACTGCCGACGCGTGAACAAACAAATGCGGTTCCGTCACGTGTTTACGTAAAATTTCTTTGGCGCGTTCCAATGTCAAAGTGCTCATGTTAAATTCTCCTTCAAAAATAAAGAGCGGGCAACTCGAAGTTACTCGCTCTTTTAGTTTGCGTGATTAGCTTTTAGGTTTTAGGTTTTAGGTTTTAGCTTTTAGCTTTTAGGTTTTAGCTTTTAGCTTTTAGGGTTTTCCTAACGACTAACAGCTAACGACTAACAGCTAACAGCTAAAACCTTACTCGGCAGGAGCTTCAGCGACTTCTTCAGCTTCAACGGACGGCTGATAACGTTTGAAGTTCGCGTGAGCACCTTCGCGACGAGCGCGGTTAATCGACAGGGAAATACGTTTGCGTTTCATGTCAATGCGCAGAACTTTAACCTTGACGATGTCGCCGACGGCAACAGCTTCGTCCGCATTTTCGATACGTCTGTCGCTAAGTTCGCCCATTGGAATTAAACCGTCAAAGCCCGGCTCAATTTCCATGAACGCGCCGAATTTGGCAAGCTTAACGATTTTGCCTTCGATGAAGTCGCCTTCACGATAATTTTCGGCTCTGTCAAGCCACGGGTCGCGTTGAGTTTGTTTGACGGACAGAGAAATTCTGCGTGTTTCCGGGTCAATGTTCTTGACGAAAACTTCAGTCTCTTGCCCGACTTTGAGAACGTCCGACGGGTGCGAAACGCGTTCCCAAGACAAATCGGAAATGTGCGCAAGACCGTCAACGCCGCCGATGTCAATGAACGCTCCGTAGTCGACGAGACGTTTGACTGTGCCGGTGAGAACGTCGCCTTCATGAATCGTGCTGAAAATTTCCTGCTGTTTAGCTTCGCGTTCACGTTCGAGCAGTTGACGACGGCTCAAAACCAGACGGCGTTTGTGCGATTCAATTTCAATCGGCAGAGCTTTGACAGTCTGACCAACGTAACCGCTCAAATCTTTGACGAAGTGCAATTCCATTTGCGAGGCGGGAATAAAGCCGCGCAGTCCGTTGACGGTGGCAGTAAGTCCGCCCTTGACGACGCTGTTAATTTTCGCGTCAACCGTCTGCAAATCGTTGGAATCTTCGTCGTCATTGTGAGCTTTAATCGCGCGCAACTCGTCCCAAACGACTTCGGCATCAGCTTTGATTTTGGAAAGAACTCCGCCATTTTCGCCGCCGAGTGATTGAATGTAAACTTTGATTTTGTCGCCTTGCTTGACGACGTCTTCCGCCGAATCAGGCTCCGGATAAGCGAGCTCTTTCTTCGGGATGGCAATTTCCTGCTTGTAACCTATGTCGACGTAGGCTTCGTCGCGATTGACCAATACAACGGTGCCTTCGACTACTTCGTGTTCGTGAATGTCCTTGAACCCTTCAGACTCTTCAAGCCAATTACCCATATCCTCGTTTTTCAAATCCTCTGACACTGTTTATAAACCTCCCCGATAATCCAGTCCGGCGTTGAGGCTCCGGCTGTGATACCGACCTTGTCGGCATTATCTAACCATGCGGGCTTAAGTTCTGCGGCAGTCTCGATGTGGTAAGTCTTGCATTTGCTTTTGCAAAGTTGCGCAAGGCGCGTGGTGTTTGCGCTGTTTCTTCCGCCGATGACGAGCATAACGTCGACTTTGGACGCAAGCTCAAGTGCTGCTTTTTGTCTTTGATCCGTTGCCGTGCATATGGTGCGCAGGATTCTGATGTCGTGCGATTTTTCCAGCAAGTGCGCAACTATCTTGACGAAGTTTTCGCCGCTTACCGTCGTTTGAGAGACGATGCCGAGCTTTTCACAGGGCGGAAAATTTTTTGCGTCCTCTTCCGTCTCCAAAATAATCGCGCGCTTGTTTGACCATTCAAAAATGCTTTTGACTTCGGGATGATTTTTTTCGCCGATGATGACAACTTGCCTGCCGTCTTGCGCCAATTCTTTTGCCGATAACTGCGCTTTCTTCACGTGCGGACATGTTGCGTCGACGACGTTCAAACCTTTTGCCTTTGCATTTTCATAGACCTGCGGACCCACGCCGTGTGAGCGAATTATTATCGTGCCCTCCTCCATCGCCGTCAAATCTTCGACCGTGCCGACTCCTTCGGCTTGCAGTCTTTCGACCATCTGCGGATTGTGGATTATGGGTCCCAATGTGCAACTTTTCCCATCCGCGTGTTCTCTGGCAATTTTTATCGCCCGCTTGACGCCGTAGCAAAATCCCAAGTACTCCGATAAAATGACTTGCATAACTACCACCTGCATGATTGGTTTTGACAAATGCGCGCGCCTTGACGCCGCTTTAAAAAACAAAAATCCTCAACCTGCCAATAACCGCCGCTTAGTTTATCATAATCATTTTTTGCAGGCAACAATTTTAAGAAAATTTTTTCGCAAAATCATGTTTGATACGTTCGGGCTTGCCAATGCCGTTTAACGCGCCGTCACGTTCAAGACTTTGCAGGAGCTGATTGATTCTGCGCAAAGTTTTGCTGTCTTTTCAGAAGTCGGCGAGCGCAAGAATTTTTTCGCACAGCTCCGGGAATTCAATGCCTGCCGCACGTGCCGCGTCCGGGACAAGTGAAGTCTCCGTCATGCCGGGAATGGAATTGACTTCGATAATGTACGGAACGTTCTCTTCCGAAAGCATCATATCAACGCGAGCGACACCTGCGCATTTGCACAACTTGAACGCCGCAACTGCCAACTTTTGAACTTCGGCGGTGACTTCGTCGGACAGCTGCGCGGGAACAATGTGCGTTGACATGCCTTTAGTGTATTTGGATTTGTAGTCGTAGCGACCTGTCGTCGTGGTGATTTCGATTATCGGAAGAGCCTCGGCGTCGTCTTCATCGCCACAAACCGCAACCGTCAATTCGCGACCTTTGATGAATTCCTCAACGAGAATTTCATTGCCGTAAGAAAACGCTTCGTCAATCGCTTCGTCAATGTCCTCGGCACGTTCGACAATCGTCACGCCAATACTTGAGCCTTGCGAATCAGCTTTAATGACGACGGGCAAGCCGAAATTTTTTTCAATCTCTGCGACAAGTTCTCTGCACCTGTCAATTTCGCGGTAGACGACAAATCGCGGCGTGGACAAGTCGGCAGACTGTAGTAAACGTTTCGTGGAGACTTTATCCATCGTCAACGCGGCGGCAAGTACTCCCGAGCCGGTGTAGGGAATTTTCAGCATGTCAAGCGTGCCCTGAATCAAACCGTCCTCGCCGTAGCGACCGTGCACAGCGTTAAAGACAATGCCGCAATCTTTGGCGCGAATGTCGGCGGCAAAAGTCTGCGGATTGAGTTCCATCAGCTCGACGTTGTAATTTTTCGATTTGAGCGCGTCAACGATAGCTTTGCCTGTGCGCCGTGAAACTTCAGCTTCAGTCGACGTGCCGCCACACACGACGACAATTTTTTTGCGGCGTTCATCTTCCTTGAGCAGTTCCAAAAGTTCTTCGCCCGTCTGATAAATATCGCCCGCACCCATCGTGATGACCAAATCGCCCGGCGACAACTGATCTTTGACGGCGGCGGCAATGTCTTCGCGCTTGGGAATGTAGCTCACGGCTTGATTGGTCGTCTGCAAAACTTCACGCAAGATTGATTCGCCACTGACGCCGGAAATTTTTTCCTCGCCCGCAGAATAAACGTCCGTCAAAATCAACGTGTCCGCCTCACGAAATGCACCGCCGAATTCTTTCAGCAAAAGTTGCGTTCTGGAATATCTGTGCGGCTGAAAAATGCAAACGAGTTTGTGCGGCTTAGTCTCGCGTGCGGCTTTCAACGTCGCGGCAATTTCCGTCGGGTGGTGTGCGTAATCGTCGACGACCAAAATATTTCTGACGCGCCCTTTGACTTGGAAACGACGTTTCGCGCCGTGGAATGTGCTTAGACCTTCAGCGATTTTGTTAAAGCTCACGCCGACTTCAAGAGCGGTTGCGATTGTTGCCAATGCGTTCAAGACGTTGTGCCGTCCGTGAATTGCCAGCTGAATTTTGCCGAGAATCTCGTCGCCGTGCACCGCGTCAAAAATTATGCCCTTGGTCGTCGTGCGAATGTTGCGCGCCGTGAAGTCCGCCTCGTGGTCAATCGCGTAGGAAATAATTTTGCGGTCAATGTCTTTGGCAAGCCCGCGCAGGTTTTCGTTGTCGTAGCAGAGAATTGCAATGCCGTCGTCGCGATTGATGTTCTCGATAAAAATTTTGAACGCCGCAAGAATTCTCTCGATTGTGCCGTAATGGTCAAGGTGATCGTCTTCAATGTTGGTAACGACAGCGATTTTCGGTTTGAGCGTGACAAATGAGCCGTCGCTTTCATCAGCCTCGGTGACAAGCCAATCGCTCGTGCCCAAAATCGCGCCCGTGCCCAAGTCCGTCGATTCGCCGCCAATGATAATCGTCGGGTCAACATCCGCGCTGTGAAGAACGTAGCCGATCATTGAAGTTGTAGTCGTCTTGCCGTGAGAACCTGCGACAGCGATGCCGCGTTTTGCGTTGAGCAGATAAGCGTTGATGTCGGAACGGTGAAGTTTCGGGATTTTGAATTTGCCCGCCGCAACGACTTCGGGATTGTCCGTCGGTATGGCTGACGAGCAAACAACGGCGTCAACGGGATTGCCTTTGTCGTCGAGAATGTTTTTGGCTTTGTGCCCGACGAAAATTCTTGCGCCGAGGTTGCGCAGCATTTCCAACGTCGCGGAGTCTTTCATATCCGAGCCGCTGACTTCCAGCCCGCGTTCAATCAAAATTTTGGCAAGCGCGCTCATTCCCACGCCGCCGATACCAATGAAATGAAATTTCTTCAAGCCGTCAAGTTTCAAATTAATTTTCCTCCTGTTTAAAAAGCAATTAATAATGCGCAATGCGCAATTAAAATTCCGTGTCACATAAATCAACCAAGACTTTTCGTATATCTTTCCACCGCAGCCCTTTCCCATGCGCAACTTTCAAACGGAATCATTGCCGGATTTTCATAATTACTCCTAAGTCAAGCTCAAAATGATGTCTGCAATTTCGTTCGCGGCATTCGGTTTGCCCAATGACAAACTCGCTTGAGCCATGCGTTTCAATTCATCGGGCGAAGATAACAGCTCGTTCAAGGTCGCCGATAAAGTTTCTGCCGTCAAATTTTTGTTGAGAATCATGCGCGCCGCTCCGACTTCGACAAGTGCTCGCGCGTTGAATTCTTGATGATTCTCTGCCGCAAACGGATACGGTATCAAAATCGCGGGAATGCCTTTTGCCGTCAACTCTGCCAAACCTGTCGCACCTGCGCGGAAAATTGCAAGGTCAGCCATCGCCATTGCCGTCGGCATATCGTAAAGATAAGGGACGACTTTCACATTGTCGAGAGCGTCCAAATTCAAGCCCGCGTCGCGCAATTTTTTCGTGACGGAATCGAATTCGCCTTTGCCCGTGACGTGAAGGAATTGCGCAGAATTTTTTTGAGCCGCAGATTTTAAAACGCCAATCATTGCGTCGTTGATTGAACGTGCACCGCGTGAGCCGCCCGAAATTAAAACAATCGGTTTGTCGTCCGTGAAGTTGAATTGCTTGAGCCCGTCAGACTTTTTCGCCGCGAGGACTGCCTTGCGAATCGGGTTGCCCGTGTAAGTCGTCTTATCGGCAGGAAAATTTTTCAGCGCGTCACGAGTTCCGACGGCTATCTTGTCGACGAACTTTGACAGGATTTTATTCGTGATGCCCGCAACGGCGTTTTGCTCTTGAATCAGCGTGGGAACTTTCATCAAGCTTGCGGCAAGAAGAATCGGTCCGCAAACATAGCCGCCGGTGCCGACGACAACATTCGGCTTGAAGTTTTTGACGATGTCCGAGGCGCGTTTAATGCTCATGATGGCGTTTGCGGCGCGAGAAATATTTTCCAGCGTGAAATGACGTTCAAAGCCGCCTTCCAACTTGAGAGCAGTAAAATTTATTCCGGCTTTGGGAACAATGTCAGCCTCAAGACCTTTTTCCGTGCCGACGTAGAGAAATTCAGCGTCCGCGCGTTTTGATTTGATTGCGTCAATGAGCGTGAGCGCAGGATAAATGTGACCGCCTGTGCCGCCGCCCGATACTATCAGTTTCATTTTTTACTTTTGCCTCTTTTTAAGGTTTTAGGTTTTAGGTTTTAGCTTTTAGGATAACTTGCCAATAATCGAATTCAACATTTTTCCAACTTCATCACATAGGCTTAAAGCAAATTCAATATCATCTTCTGCGAGATAATTCAGCCGAAGACAAGCCATAAGTTGAGTTTCAAGCTCCGCACGTGAGCCGCGAGCTATAAACAGAAAACGAAGATAATCTTTTTCGGAAGAACGACCGCGTCCTTCAGCAATGTTTGACGGAATGGAAACGGCTGCGCGGCGCATTTGGTCTGAAAGCGCGTAAGTTTCTTCCTTAGGCAATTTCTTGACGAGCCGATAAACTTCGACGAGCAAATCCATAGATTTTTGCCAAACAATTAAATCCTTGTGGTCACGAGTAGACATAAAAATTTCCTCCTAAAACCTAACACCCAAAACCTAAAACCTTTTCTTTAAAATCACGACCGCGCTCCTCAAAATCGCTGTACATGTCGAAACTCGCGCAGGCAGGACTAAGCAACACGACTTGCGGCGCACGAGAAATTTTTTTTGCAAGTTCAACGGCTCGTTGCATTGAATAGCCCGCGTCCAAAATTTTTTCGGCAGGATAGCCGCTTTCAATCGCGCAAGCTTTGAATCGTTCCGCCGCATCTCCGACGAGAATCAGATTGTCAACGCGCTCCTTGACCAGTTGCAGGAAGTCGCTTAAATCGGTGCCCTTGTCGTCGCCGCCCGCAATCAAAATTATATGCCCCGCAAAAGTTTCGAGAGCCTTAATCGCCGAATCGGTGTTGGTCGCCTTCGAGTCGTTGTAAAATTTCACGCCGTCAATTTCGCGGACAAACTCAATGCGATGTTCGACGCCTTGAAAAGTTTTCAGCACACCGCAAATTTTTTCAACAGGTGCACCGACGAGAAACGCCATCATCGACGCGGCAAGAGCATTCTCGACGTTGTGCCCGCCTTTGATTCCGAGTTCGTCAATCGTGCAAAGTTCGTGCGTGCCGTTGAATTTTATGACGAGCCGATTATTTTTTATGAACGCTCCTTCGTCAAGCTCACGTTGTCTGCTGAAGTAAACGACTTTGCACGCGGCGCGGTCAATCATTTCGCGAGTGCGTTCGTCGTCGAAATTGAGCACGAGAAAATCTTCGGCGGTCTCTTGCGCGAAAATTTTTTCTTTCATCGCTTGATAAATTTCCATCGTGCCGTGACGTTTCAAATGATCGGGCGTGACATTCAGAATCGCCGAGACGTGCGGACGAAAATTTTTTGTCGCCTCCATTTGATAGCTTGAAATTTCCGCCGCAATGCAACCGTCCGCTCCGACTTCAAGCGCAACTTCGCTCAAAGGAACGCCGATATTTCCGCCGACACCAACTTTTTCAAACGCCGTCTTCAAAAGCAGTCCGAGCAAAGTTACGGTCGTCGTCTTGCCGTTGGTGCCGGTCACCGCGCAAATCGGAGACTTCGCCAAATCGTAGGCAAGTTCAACTTCGCTGATGACGGGAATATTTTTTTCAATCGCCGACTTGAGCAACGGAATTTTCAGCGGCACGGCAGGCGACACGATTATCAAATCAACACCGCGCAAAAGTTCATCGGTCTGCTTGCCGAGATGAATTTCTACGCCCGAAATGTCAACGTCAAGATTTTCTTTTGAATCGCTCAATGTGACGTTCGCTCCGAATTTTTTCGCAACCTTCGCCGCCGCAATGCCGCTGCGTGCCGCGCCGATAACCAAAACATTTTTATTCGCCAAATCCATTATCAAAACTCCCAACGAAAATTTTATCGCGATAATCTTAGCACACACGTGCGCCAAAAGCTAACAAAAAAATTCCGGCTGTCAACGCAAGAACTTAATTTCAATCCGAAGCTGCGCTACAATAACCTCTCGTTGCTGCGTATGCCCTGGCGAGATTGTCAGTACAGTTAGTGTTCGGCGAAACCAAGTCCCTGCGTTCACAGCCGGAACTTTCCTATATTTATTTTGCGTAATTTCATTTTCTGGCGGAGAGTGAGGGATTTGAACCCTCGGTACGCTATCAACGTAACACACGAT
>CAMNPA010000039.1 GCA_946547205.1 uncultured Selenomonadales bacterium
TACTTTTTCTTTGGGCGCAGCAAAGAAAAAGTAGATCCTAAAAATTAAAATCAATCACGAGCCGAATGCAATTTACCAACGGCACCAAGTCATCACGCGACAAAGATAACGACATTCGGCTTTGCTGTCAAATATGAATTTGAAATTATTATCGGCCTAAAAAAAACTCCGTCGTAATTTTGACGGAGGATTTTGTTATTGATTATCGGGCTTTAAACGTTTGATGTGGAAAGTTCCGGTCTCGACTTCCTTTCTGTGACAATGCGGGCACTCGTTGGCGATAATGCCTGTGTAGCCGCAAACGGGATCGCGGTCGACGGGATGATTGATTGAAAAATATCCCATGTTCGCATCGTGCATTGCCCGAACGAGAGCCTCGAACGCGGAAAGATTTTTCGTCGGGTCGCCGTCCATTTCGATATAAGCAATGTGTCCTGCGTTGCACAGCGCGTGATACGGAGCCTCGATTTTGATTTTGTCGCCCGCGCAGATTGGAAAGTAAACAGGCACGTGGCTTGAATTGGTCATGTACGGTCGGTCGGTGACACCTTTGATGATGCCGTAAATTTTTCTGTTGGAGCGTTGAAATTGTCCTGCCGTTGATTCAGCCGGCGTCCCGAAGGTCGTCCAATTGCGTTTCTCAAGTTTTGTATAAGCGTCGGTGCGTTCGCGCAGATGTTTGACGATTTTCAAGCCGAGTTCTTGAGCTTGAGCACTTTGCCCGTGATGTTTGCCGATTAATGCGACTAGACATTCGGCAAGACCGCAAAAGCCGATTGAATAGCTCGCGTGCTTGAGAACGTCTTTAATTTTGTCTGTCGACTTGAGCTTTTCCGAATCCATCCACACGCCTTGACCCATAAGAAACGGGAAATTGTAAACGTGCTTTTCCTCAATCGTCTTTAGCCGCAACAATAAATAATCGTGGCAAATCGTTATGTACTTGTCATAGAGCCGAAAAAATTCTTCAACGTTGCCTTTTGATTCAAGCGCGAGTTTCGGCAGATTAATCGTCACGAAAGAAAAATTTCCGCGACTGCCCGATTCTTCGCGCCCGTTGACGTTTGACATCACTCTTGTTCTGCAACCCCGTTACAGATTCGCAGACTATTTCATCAACCCGCAATATTCGATTTGTGGGTTGCCTGTCTTTTCGGGATGAGTGAGAGCCCTACTCTACTCGGTTATTCCCCGTTAATCAGTTGCAAGCTGAAACCCTTGAGCGGCGGGTATCCTTTCGATAGTCGTTACACATTTAGCATTACTTTTTTTGAACACTCGTCTGATACCAATTTTTCCGCGTTTATGTTTCCAATCAGTATAAAAATAACCGCGACTGCAAGATTTTACCACCGTTACGCGATTTATTTTGTAATCTGCCATTAAGTCAGCTTGTCTGCTGTACTCCTTTATAAGCACGCCGGTTGAGTAATCGAAAACTTGATAATACATATCTCCTGCATGTCCGGAAACATGAATGTGACGTAAATCATTTCTGAAAGCGTGCAGATCATTTTCGCTCCGACTTAGCCACTCCAAATTTTCAGCGCGATTATCTTTTTTGTCGCCATTTTTATGATTGACAACAAGTTCATTTGAATAACCGCTCACGAAATGATAAGCAACGAGCCTGTGCACAAAGAAACGTTTCTTAACCGGCACATATAAAATTACTCTTCTGTATCCTACGGTATTGCAGTCTCCTTGAAGTATACGATGAGTTTTGTCGTTGCGAACGTTACCTAAGTTGCTTACGCTGTAATAGTTTTCGTAGCCTTTTATCGGTTTCCAAATTTCTTTAACAGTGTTCATGTGCCCAACTCCTTTTTAGGAATATGGCATTGGTAATGCATTTAGCACGAGATTGTCTTCATTGAAGATTTTCCTCGTTTAGACAGGTTATTCGACATGCGTTGCCGCATGAAGCCACAGGTTTTAGTTTATGGTTGCAATATAACTGTTATAATCGCCGGGCTTGTAGTATTGCAGATTATACGGCGCGTCAATTGAAACGAAATTCGGGAAAAGACGTTTCGCACTGACTTTGCACGCTTGGCGGAACAAATCGTAATTTTTATCGTCGACGTTGTAATTGACGCCGCTTTTTAGTTGAAAGACGCTAATCGGGAAAATCGGCGTTTCACCGTTGCCGAGTCCCGCGTCAATGGCGTTTAGCACTTCGCGAATCACCAGGCGACCTTCGGGCGAAGTGTCCATGCCGTAATTTATCGAGCTGAAGGGTCATTTGTTATTGACGACAAGCTTTTTATCTTGTCCTCCGGAGCTTTCGCTCATTTTCATCGGTTTGTAATTTCAAACCCGGTTTGGCGTACGTTTTCGCCCTCGACTTTACGTTAGGGCGTAAGGCACTCTTGGAAGATTATATTCTGCCGCAGCAGTTTCACTCCTACGCTCTACGGTGTCGTCACTTGTTAAAATGACGATTACCTCGGCATCAACTTAGATATGTCAAAGCTTTGAGATATTTAACGTGTTTTCTCTTTAAAAAGATATTGGCATTCGTGTAAATAAAATTCGTGATTGCGATAAAATCATGACGACTGCTGTAACGAATGCTATATGAGTCGCCGCCATCGTTGCAGAAATTTAAATGAGAAACTTTCAATTTGTCTTCAAGATAATCCCGTAATTGACCAATTAAATTTGAATGAGCAAGAATTACAACGCAACAACGCATGGCGTTACCGTAAGAATGCGCTTTTCTTATCACTATGCTTCCGTCACCGTCGAACAAACCGCGAATATAGTGCGGCATCAAATTTTCGGGAAGATTTGGAAGAAACCGATTGGACTTTCCTTCCGTGACACCATTTTTAATTAAATGATAAACAAAGGAAGTGTTCGTAATGGAAATGGAACGACTATCGTCTCGCTTATCTTTGACAATTTTTCTTGGTGCTTTAAGTTCATTTTTAACGAACTCAATCATATCTGTATCTTCTTGCTGAAGCTGAATTGTAAAAAATTTATCGGAGTTTACGGTGTAAATGCACCCGTCAGCTGCAAATAAACCCAAAAGATAAGCTTTAATTTCCGTATCGATTTCTTGGAAATAATCAACTTTCAAATATCCGCGATTTAAATCTTGGCGTGACCATACAGGTACATTTTCTTGTTTTAATATTTTGGATACGGTAACATTGCAAAGATTAAATTCTAATGCGATTTGAGAAATACTTACGGGTTTTCTTTATATCGAGCAACTATATTCTGCACGTTATAATTTTTCATGGCATTTCATATCCTTAGTCTCTGCCGATTTTGCCTTATTCTCAAGTGCGTATTTCTATGCACACAGGCAATATTTTACCTGCGCTCCGGCTCGACTATGTAAAGTGTTGAAATTGTGAATCAAAGCTTCCATTGCCTGATGAGTTTCTTCCGCAACGTCTGCACACGCCGCACGATAAATTTTCACCGCCAATTTTTCCGAGCCGACGATTTGCGTCAAATTCTCGATGGCGGCAAGATTATCGTCCTCCGAATAAGTGCAAACGTTAAAATCAATTTTGCCCGCCGGTTGAATGTCGCAGAATTCGCAGGCACGTTTGACCTCGTCACGAATCGACTTCCTGAAAGATTTTCTTACACCTTCAGCCATCGCATAATCGAACGCGTTTATGCTTTGACCGCCAAACATATCATTTTGGTTGCTTTGAATCGCTATGCACGCCAACGACGCGTAAGAGCGAATGGAATTTGGTTCGCGCAAGAAACCATGTCCCGTAGAAAATCCGCCGTGAAAAAGTTTCAGCAAATCGATCTGACAGCAATTGAACGTTATCAATGAAAAATCTTTATCGTGAATGTGGATCCAGTTTTCTTTGTCAGCTTGAGCAAATTCTTCCGGCAGGACGTAATTGTCGACAAAGTATTTCGCGCTCTCCGCACCGAGTTTTAACATGATGCCCATTGATGCATCTGTGTTAATGTTGGCGTTGTCGCGCTTTAGGTCAATGTCAACCGAATCTGCGAAAAAAATATCGCGGTAAGTGTCCATCAACTTTTTCTGCGCGTCACGGCGTTGCGAATGTTTTTGCCGATAAATGATGAACTGCTTTGCCACGTCGAAGAAACCGTGAGTCATCAGCGACTTTTCAACCTGGTCTTGAATCGCCTCGACGCCAATGACTTCGTTGTCGGCAATGGCTCGTTCGACAGAGTCCGTGACAAGTTCCAAATCTTTGTCGGAAAGTTTATCGGCGGGCGTCGACGCATCACGATTTGCACCGGCTATCGCGTTGAAAATTTTTTCGCGGTCGTAATTGACGCGTTGCCCGGATCGTTTCCGAACTTTTGATAGAAACATTTGTTATCACCTCCTTAAAATTTGTGAAAAAAATAATCGCTCCGCCTTTCGTCTGCGCAAAGGTCGTGCGGCGTGATTATATCAAACGAAATCGTGTTTGTGAACAGTTACAAACGGCGTCATTACGCGCAGGATTTTTTGAGCAAGGCGCAATGCGGTTTCACAAACCAAAAAAATTTTTTAATGATTCAATGCGGCGGTGAACGTGACTTTACCGTCGACGGCGTGGACAGAATATTTCACGTGCCCGCGAGTCGTCGTCCAATCGTAGTTGTCTTCGGCGTCGAGTTCGGGATTTAATGCAGAGAAAATTTTTTACTGATTCAATGCGGCTGTGAACGTAACTTTACCGTCGACGGCGTGGACAGAATATTTCACGTGCCCGCGAGTCGTCGTCCAATCGTAATTGTCCTCGGCGGCGACGTTCTTCAACATGCGCAAATCCCGCAAAACTTCTCCGCGATCTTCGGCGTCGAGTTCGGGATTTAATGCGGCGATTAAAAGTCCGAGCACGTTAATCGTCTTGAAAGACTCGTCTTGATTTTCGGGCGCGGCAAAAATTTTCAGCGCGATAATTTTTCCGTCGTCGACTGTGCCTTCAAGCGTAAGTTTCGGCGTGAACTCGTGGCGGAAAATTTTTTCGTCGACTGCAAACGGTTCGTCAAGTTTCAAATTCAAATTCGGTGCAAGTCTCTGCGCGGCAAGGTTGTATCGTTCGCGGAAGTCTTCGGGCGATAAAGTTTGCTCAAAACCTTTGGTGCTGCCGAAAATATTTTCGACGTTGCCGGCAGAAATGTTGGCGTAAATAAAAAATGCACAGCACGCGACGGCAAGTACAATGTTCGTGCGACGGTCGAAGGTCGAATATTTGTGCATGAAAAGCCACCCGAACGGCGGGAAAAAAATCAGCAACGTTATCATCGCGGCGTTTTTTATGTAGGAAGTCAAAACGAAGTCTCCTCTCAAAAATTTTTTCCGCGCTATTGTAAGGCTTGCCGATTCAAATTGCAAAACTTTTCGCAGCGACAAGGTGCCGAATCTTGCCGCAAAAAAATAACCGCACTTGGCGGCGATTCATCACGAGACTTTAACTTTTGTATCGGAAAAAATTCGGCGAGCTTGTCAAGGTTCGTCATGTCGGCTTACGATTAAAATGCAGTGTTTGACGGGAACGGACTGCGCGGCGTCGTCGAACGTCAAAGCGACTTTAACTTTTGTATCGGGCGCAACGTATCGGAAAATTTCGGCGAGCTTGTCAAGGTTCGTCATGTCGGCTTACGATTAAAATGCAGTGTTTGACGGGAACGGACTGCGCGGCGTCGTCGAACGTCAAAGCGACTTTAACTTTTGTATCGGGCGCAACGTATCGGAAAATTTCGGCGAGCTTGTCAAGGTTCGTCATGTCGGCTTACGATTAAAATGCAATGTTTGACGGGAGCGGACTGCGCGGCGTCAAGGAGCGTCGTTGTAAAAATTTTTTCGTCGGCGTATGAAAGTCTTGCGCAGATTGTGATTCGCGAATCATTTGCCCAGCCGCAATCGATAAGCAGCCGTGAAATTGTCGCGGAGTTGAATTTGTCATCGGTCAACAGTCCCAAAATTTTTCCTGCCGAAAATTTCAGAGCTTCCCGCGCAGGTTGTCGCCCGTGAAAACTTAACAGCGTCGCGTCGTGCCAAGGCAGTGCGATTTTTGCGAAGGCGAGTTGTATTGCGCTGATTGACGGTATGACTTCGATTGACGACGGCGGAAAAGTTTTTCTCAACAAATCGAGCAACGAATAGTAGCCGGGATCTCCGCTTACCATGACGACGACATCATCGAGCAAAATTTTTTCGCGGATGAAATTTATCGGCTTGTCCAAGTCGCGAGTTATTGAGCAAGTGATTTGGTTCGGTGCAGAAAATTCGTCAAGCGCACGAGTTCCGCCGATTAAAAATTTAGCCGCATGAATTTTTTCCAGCGCGGCAGGTGTGATGAATTTTTTATCGCCGGGACCGATGCCGACGACGACGATTTTATTTTGCAAGCCAATCACTCCGTTCAAATTACCAGCGCAATTTCCGTTGCCACGCGAGCAAATCTTTTTTACCGAGCGGCAAGTCAATCGCCTGTCCGTTGTCGTAGTAAAATTTTACGCGAATTTCTTTGGCGGTGAGCAAATCTTTCAAACTGGCTTTCGGGAAATGGAAAAACAATTTATTTTGCTTGCGCCAACCGTCAGCGGTCTGCTTGGTGACAGCGTCAATTTCCCACGGAGCACCGTCAGTGAAGACAACGACCTTGCCGAGAAGTTGCGCGTCGTCGTAGCGATAATCCCACAAACTAAGCGAGGCACCTTCCCAATTACCGTCGCCGTCGCGTGCCACTTGAAAATCTGTCATCGCGTATTTGTCAAGAGTATCAGCTTCGCGGTGATCGTGATGCCACGTGTAACTTGCGCCAAAAATTCCCAAGAGTATCAGCGCGATACCGACGCCCAGTAAAATTTTTTGCATGACCGACCCTCGCTTTATTAAACCGCGTCGCAATTATGCTTGCAAACGCGAATAAGTTTTAGTAAAATGCATTCGTATGATTCCAAATGATTTTGCGTACCCTAATAGTACAATACATTCGGTGCACTTTTCAATAATTTTTTCGGAGGGATGTTCTATGATCAGACCGCGTTTTGAAGATGAAGACGAAGTTTATATTCCGGAAATAGGCGGCGACGAATCGGAATTTGACAGCGTTCACGACAGAGTTCCGCATTCAAATGCAGGCGTCGCACTCGGTTGGTCGGCTCTGGAACAGCAAATGTTTGATTTACTCTTGCTCAATCGTTTTGCCGCTGACGATCAAGAATTGCTCGACGAGACGGCGCGCACAATTTCCCGCCTGGTTGAAACTTTTGAGGCGCACGAGATCGCCCGAATCATGGCGGTTGCAATGATGTCGTTCCAACTTGCCGCGAGCGAAGATAAATCCTTTGAAGACGAATACAACCGTTATCGCGACTACATTAAAAAGCATCCCGAAGATTTGGAAGAAATTTGAGCAGACGTCAACAGAAAATCAATCCCTTGTCAAAAATTTTCGGCGAGGGACTTTTTTTTAATTAGGAATGAGGAATTAGGAATTAGGAATTGAATTGATAGAAAGTGAGCGGATTAATTTGGCAGATTTACTTTACACAATCAAAGCGAACACTCCGAAGGAAGAAATTATTCGGCTGCTGCGCGAACATCCCGAAATAAAATTCGTGTCACTCGTCGGCATTGATTTGGCAGGTAACGACACTGACGAAAAAATTCCCGTGCGCATTTTCATGAAGGACATCGACGAATTTTATGCGGGACGTGCTGTTCAAACGGACGGCTCAAGCGTCGTCTTGCCCGGCATCGCCACGTTGAACAATGCAAAGGTCGATATGCCCGTTGATCCTTCCGTCAACTGGTTTGTCGATTACAACTTTGAACATTACGACAACACGACCAATCGTCCCGTCGGCACGCTGCGAATTCCCGGCTTTCTGATTCACGAAGGCAAACGCGTCGATTCCCGAGCAGTGCTAACCGATACTCTTGTCAACGTCAAACGCGAACTCGTCAATCTGTTTCATCGTCATCCCGATATTGACGGCTTGGCAGTCAGCGGCAAGGAAATTATCGACATCGTCTTCACGTCGGCAACGGAGCTTGAATTTTGGGTTAAGACGCCGCTTGAAGAAGCATCGGTCGAAGAAATGAGCGCGGCTGAAATTATGCAGGAGCAGTATTGGGAACGGACTCACGGAGCAGTTCGTTGCGCATTGGAGCAGGCGATTTTGGAGCTTGACAAATACGGCTTGCAAGTTGAAATGGGTCACAAGGAAGTTGGCGGACTCAAGGCGCAGATTGACGAGTCGGGAC
>CAMNPA010000040.1 GCA_946547205.1 uncultured Selenomonadales bacterium
TCAAGTTCCGCAAGTTCGTCAACGCTTAGTTCAACGTTCGCCGCGCCAAAATTTTCTTTAAGCCGTTCATCACGACGCATACCGGGTATCGGCACGACGAAATCATTTTTGCACAGCAGATAAGCCAGAGAAATCTGCGCGGGAGTTGCGTTTTTATCGGCGGCGAATTTGTTCAGCAGGTCGAGCAATGCTTGATTGGCGTCCATATTTTCTTTTGCAAAGCGCGTAATGACTCTGCGCACGTCGTCGCCTTCAAATTTCGTCTGCGAAGTGTATTTGCCGCTCAAAAAGCCGCCCGCCATTGGAGAAAATGCAACGAATCCGATATTCAGTTCGTGACACAGCGGAATAACTTCAGCCTCGTATTTGCGTTCCATGATTGAATATTCGCTTTGGACGGCAGTTAATGGCGTGACGGAATGAGCGCGTTTAATTTGTTCGGGAGTCGCCTCCGATACGCCCCAAGATAAAATTTTTCCTTCCTTGATGAGTTCGCCCATCCATTCGGCAACTTCGGCAACGTCACGATTGGCGGGCACGCGATGTTCGTAATACAAATCGATATAATCGGTTTGCAGACGTTTCAACGACGCATCAACGGCAGCACGGACGCCCTTGCGAGAAGTTTTGCCTTCGGGAATTTCGGGCGTTGTTATAAAAATTTCGGGCATGAATTTCGTCGCGAGAACAATTTTGTCGCGGAAAGGTTTAATCGCTTTGCCGACGAGAATTTCATTTTCGCCCGCGCTGTAACCTTCCGCCGTGTCAAAGAACGTGCAACCGTAATCGTCATAAGCCGAACGCATGAGCCGAATCGATTCGCTTTCGGGCGGACAAGCACCGTAGCCGTGAGAAAATCCCATGCAACCCATGCCGATAGCCGTAACCGTCAAGTCGCGCAATTTTCTGGTCTTCATGATAAAACACCTCCGCGCCGATTTTATCATGTTGGAATAACTCGAAGTCAAGGCTTGACAGCGGGCTTTGCATACTTCAAAATTTCCCGTGAAGATTTTTTTATCGGAGGTGGCAACGTGAAGTTCAAAGATTTTATGAGCGCACTCGACGGCGAAATTAAAAACGTTTACTTGCTTTGCGGCGGAGAATTTTTTTTCATCGACAAGGCGCGCGAAAAAATTTTGTCACGGCTCAACGTCGATAAGCAGACGGAACTTGTAACGATTGATTGCGATTCAAAGCCGGCGGTCGGAGAAATTATCAGCGCGATTGACAGCTCGCCGTTTTTCGGCACGCGAAACGTTGTGCTCGTCAAGAACGCGAATTTTTTCAGCGGCGATAAAAAATTTGAACGGCTCGAAAATATTTTGCGCGACATGCAACCGACGAATTACGTCATCTTCACGGCGAAGGCGGCTGATAAACGTCGCAAGCTCTACAAAATCATCGACAAGGTCGGCGGCGTGTTGGAAGCTGATCCGTTGCGCCCGTGGGAAGTCGACGATTGGTTGAACGCAAAACTTAAATCGCTGGGCAAAATCATGCGCAGTGAGGCTCGTCGTCACTTCAATGAACGATTGGGAATTTTGCCGGAAATTTCGCTGTGGTATCTTGAAAACGAATTGGACAAAGTCGCGCTCAACGTTGACGGCAACGAAATTACAGCTGCCGATTTGCGCCGAATCATGCTCGCGCCGCCGGAAGTGTCGAATTTCGCATTGACGGACGCCGTCGACGAACGCAAGGCATCAAAAGCCGTGTATCTGTTGAAAACTCAAGCTCGCGATTACGGAAAGTTGCCGCTTGTGACGACGCTCTTGGTTAATCACGTGCGACGATTGCTCCGCGCGAAATTTTTCATTGCTCAAGGCGTGACGGGTCGCAGACTCGGTGAACCGCTTGAAATGAATCCGTACATTGCGCAAAAACTCGGAGAGACTGCCAAAAGCTACAAGGAAAAAATTTTGGAAGAAGTCTTTGTCGAATTGGCGGAAGCAGACTTCAAACTTAAAACCGGGCGCGCGGGCGTCGAGGCATTGGAACGAATCATCATCAAGCTTTGCAACCGTTGACGCAGAAATTTTCCGAACATTGCATTGCAAAAAGTTTTCGCCATAAGTAAAATAATCCTGTTCAAACTGTACTCGCAATCTTGCAATCTTATTACTTGCAATCTTGTCGGAGGTGGTACCGTTGGTTGAGATTTACAAATCGCAAGAGTCCGGGCATTTGGAAAAGCTCACGCTCAAAACGTTGCAAAAGGGCGCGTGGATAAACATTGTCGACCCGACGCCGTATGAATTGCGAGAAGTCAGCGCATTGACGCAAGTTGAGCCGGATTTTTTACGCGCCGCACTCGACGAAGAAGAACGCTCGCATTTGGACGTTGAAGATCAATCAATCATGATCCTAACGAACGTGCCAATAGTCTACGAAGAGGAAAGTTACGACACGTTGCCGCTGTCAATCATCTTGACGAAACAATATATCATCACCGTTTGCTTGGAAGAGACGCCCGTTATGTCAAGTTTCAACGAACGCACCGCACGACTTTTCCACACGTACAAGCGCACGCAATTTTTGTTCGAGATTTTATTTCGTTCAGCGACGTTTTATCTGCGGTACCTGCGACAAATAAATAAACTCTCCGACGAAATCGAAGAGCAACTGCGCCGTTCAATGCGCAACTCCGACATTTTGCGGCTTATGGAATTGCAACGCGGTTTGACTTATTTCAACGCCGCACTCCGTTCAAACGACGCGGTCTTTGAAAAACTCATGCGCCTAAGAAACAATCGCACCACCGACGGAATTTTAGAGATTTACGAGGAAGACGAAGACTTGCTCGAAGACGTTATCATCGAAAATAAGCAGGCGCGCGAAATGGTTGAAATGTACAGCCAAATTCTCTCGCAGATGGCGGATATTTTCTCGTCGATAATCTCGAACAATCAGAATATGGTTATGAAATTTCTCGCGGCAATGACAATCATCATCGCCGTGCCGACCGTCATCGCAAGCTTTTTCGGAATGAACGTGCCCGTGCCAATGAGCGAAAATCCTTCCGGCTTCCTAATCGTCATCGCAATCGCAATTCTCGCGTCAATCATCGCGGCGATAGTTTTTTGGCGCAAACACATGTTCTGGGGCTGAACATGAAACCAAAAGTCTCGGATAAAATGCTCAACGTCCTGCTCGCGGCAATGGCGTCGGGCATTATTTTTATGGAACACTTTCACAGCTCGCCGAAAATTTTTGTCGCAATCTGCGCGGCGTTGACGGTCATAGGTTTGCTCGTGACGTGGCGGCGAAAAAATTTCACGGCGCAGATAATCTGCCCGATAATTTTTTTTGCAATCGGAGCGTTGAGATTCGCGGCAGTCGACAGCATCGCGCCCGACGACGTGTCAAAATTCGCAGGGCAACAAATTTTTTTATCGGGCAGTGTTCGCGAAGAGCCGCAGACAAAAATTTTGCCGAACGGTTTGACGCAAATGCGCTTTGTCGTCGACGCGGAAACAATTCACATCAACGGCACGTCCCGAAAAATTTCCGGCGGACTGATTCTGACGTTCTATCCGGACGCTGACGAAAAGCTTCCGTCTGTGCGAATCGGCGACAAAATTTCCGCGCACGGCAACCTGAAACTTTTGCGCAACTACAAAAATCCCGGACAGATTGACGGCGTGACGCGCATGAAGTCTGACGGTATCACGGCTCGAATGTCGGCGAACAAGCAGGGCATTTCAATCGAACGCGTTGACGGCGGACTGTGGACGAAATTTCTGCGCGGCGTCTCGGCAATTCGTGAACACTATCGCAAATCAATGGAGCAAGTCATGTCGCGCGAAGATGCGGCGGCAATTTTCGCAATGCTTTTCGGCGGCTATGCGGGCGTCAATCCCGAACTCGTCGACGAATTCATCACAACGGGCATCGTGCATATCTTATCGGTCAGCGGCACGCACATGTCACTGCTGGCAATGGCGACGGCGGCTCTTTGCAGATGGTTTAAACTTTCGCGCAAGGTGACGTTTGTAATCGGGCTCGTCATCATCGGCACGTATGCAATCTTGAGCGGACTGTTGCCGCAAGTCATGCGTTCGGCGTCAATGGGCGTGTTAATTTTCTTAGCCAGGACACTCGACGCGGAGACTGAAGGTTCACGGCTTTTGACGTTGGTCGCGGCGGCAATGCTTTTCAATCAACCGCTGCTGATATTCAACGTGAGCTTTCAACTAAGCTTTACGTCGACGGCGGGATTGATTTATTTGTCGCCGAAATTGAACGAACGACTTGAACGCTTGCCGAATTTTTTTGCGGAGGCACTGTCAATGACGGTCGCGGCAACTGTGGCGAGTTCGCCGGTCGTCGTGTGGTACTTCAATCGAATTTCGTTGAGCGCGTTGCTTGCGAATGCGTTTGTGCTGCCGCTGCTGGAAATCGTAATCGTCGGCGGACTAATCGGCGGAATAATCGCGGCACTCGTTCCAATCGCGGGAAGAATTTTTTTCGGCGTAATGGCGTTGATATTTAGCTTGGGCGCGGAAATAAATCGATTGTTCGCGAATTTGCCGTTGAGTTCTGTGCAGGTGCCGACGTTGGGATTTTTGGCGGGAATTTTTTATTATGTCGCGCTGATTTTCCGTCGTCCGATGATTTTGTTGCCGATAATCATTTTGCTCGCGTTCAACGTTTTCAGACCGAGTGGCAACCTTGAAGTGAATTTCGTCGACGTCGGGCAGGGCGATTGCGCAGTTGTCATCACGCCGCACGGAAAATGTTTGCTCTTCGACGTTGGCGGTGTTCGCGAGAAAATGTTTGACGTTGGCGGACGAGTCGTCGTTCCGTATCTTAAACACGAGAACATTCGCGCAATCGACAAAATTTTTTTGACACACGTTCACGAAGACCATGCGGGCGGAGCAGGTGCCGTGATAAAAAATTTTCCTGTCGGCGAGATCATCACGGCGGGCGAATCACGTTCGGAATACGCGGCGACTTTCGGAATTGCTCAAGAACTTTTGCCGCAAATGCGAATCGGTCAAACTGGCGAGACGTTCACTGTTGACGGCGTGACGATTGAAATTTTATTCGCGCCCGAAATCGGCACGGGCAACGAAATTTCCAACGTCTATCGAATTCGTTACGGCGACTTGAGCTTTTTGATAACCGGCGATCTCGTCAAAGATATTGAGGCGCAAATTTTATCGGCAGGCATCGACGTTCAAAGCACGGTGTTAAAAGTTGCTCATCACGGCAGCGCGACGAGTTCGAGCGAAGAATTTTTGCAAGCCGTCAATCCGAAATGCGCAGTGATTTGCGTCGGCTACGGCAACAGTTTCGGTCATCCGCGCGCCGAAGTTTTGGAGCGACTGGAAAATTTGCAGACGAAAATTTTCCGCACTGACCGCGACGGCTTGATTAAGTTTCGCACGGACGGAAAGAGCTTGAAAGTTGAAACATTCACGAACATAAACAATCTGTGATAAAGACACGTTGAATGAAGCTGAGACCCGGCGCGCATGGACGCGTTAGCAAAAGAAAAGTAAGTTCAATAAACAAAAAAGCAATGACGAGCCGACAAGCAAATTAGCCTTGATATTGCAAGACGGCGACAAATGCTGTAAAATCCCTTAGAAAATTTTCAAGGAGGCAACTCTTCAAATGAGAAGTGACATTGTTAAAAAAGGCGCGACACGTTGCGCACACAGAAGTTTATTTCACGCCAACGGCTACGGCGTCGACGAGCTGTCTCGTCCGCTGATCGGCGTGTGCAATTCTTTCAACGAGATTATTCCCGGTCACATGCACCTTAAATCGATAACGGAAGCGGCAAAACTCGGCGTTGCGGCGGCGGGCGGCACACCTGTCGAATTCCCGGCGATTGGCGTTTGCGACGGCATTGCAATGGGTCATACCGGCATGAAATATTCGTTGGCAAGTCGTGAACTTATCGCCGATTCGATTGAAGCTGTGGCGATGGCGAGCGGATTCGACGCGCTGATTTTAATTCCGAACTGCGATAAAGTTGTGCCCGGCATGTTGATGGCTGCGGCACGTTTAAATATCCCGTCAATAATCGTCAGCGGCGGTCCGATGTTGGCAGGACGTTTTCACGGCAGAGATATTTCCGTCAGTCAAGCGTTCGAGGCGGCGGGCAAATTCGCGGCGGGCAAAATGACTCAAGACGAAATGACAGACCTTGAAGCTCATGCTTGTCCGAGTTGCGGCTCCTGCGCGGGACTTTTCACGGCGAACACGATGAACTGTTTATCGGAAGCTCTCGGCATGGCTCTGCCCGGCAACGGCACAATTCCTGCGGCTTACACCGGCGACAGATTTATCCTTGCCAAACGCGCCGGCAAAGTCATCATGGAACTTTTGGAGAAAAATATTTGTCCGCGAGACATTTTGACGCGCAAAGCTTTCGAGAACGCGATAACCGTTGACATGGGAATTGGCGGCTCATCGAATACGGTTTTGCATTTGACGGCGATCGCCAACGAGTGCGGCATTAAAATTCCTGCGACGTTGTTTGATGAAATTTCTGCGCGGACACCGTACATCACGAAGCTAAGTCCTGCGGGAACTCATCACATGCAAGACCTTGACGAGGCAGGCGGCATTAACGCTGTCATGCACGAACTTTCCAAGAAAAATCTGCTCAACCTTGACGCGTTGACGGTAACGGGAACATTAGGCGAAAGAATTGCCAACGCTCAAATTCAACGCTCCGATGTCATTCACACGGTCGACAATCCTTATCGTCAAACGGGCGGCATCGCGATTTTGCAAGGCAACCTTTGTCCCGATTATGCGGTCGTCAAAGCGTCGGCTGTCAGCGAAGATATGCTCGTTTATCGCGGCGCGGCGAAATGTTTTGATTCGGAAGAAGCGGCTATCAACGCGATTATGGCTAACGAAATTCACGACGGAGATGTTGTCGTCATTCGCTACGAAGGCCCCAAAGGCGGTCCCGGTATGCAGGAAATGTTGAATCCTACAGCGGCGATAACGGGCGCAGGTCTCAAGGTCGGATTGATAACGGACGGTCGATTCAGCGGTGCCAGTCAAGGCGCGTGCATTGGTCACATTTCGCCCGAAGCCATGGAAGGCGGCAATATCGCTCTGATTCACGACGGAGACAAAATTTTTATCGACATTCCAAATCGCAAACTCGAACTCGAAGTTTCGGACGATGAACTTGCCAAACGCCGCGCAGAGTGGATTAAGCCCGAACCGAAGATTAAAACCGGCTATCTTGCCCGTTATGCCAAGCTCACGACTTCCGCGTCAACCGGAGCAGTTTTGAGGAGCTGATTCAATGAATTGGCAAAAAAATTTCGGTAATCGACTCGCGGAATTTTTGCGTGCGGAACAATTCATTTTCAACGCGCCGATGTTCGAGTACACGACGTTTAAAATCGGCGGTGCGGCTGATGTTTTAATCTTCCCGTCAAGTTCAGAGGACGTGTCGAAAATTTTTAAGCTCGTCGACGAATTCAAATTGCCCTGCGTCGTTTTAGGCAACGGCTCAAATGTTTTGGTGCGCGACAAAGGAATTCGCGGCGTCGTCGTCAAGTTCACGGAAAAATTTTTCGGCGGCATGAAATGTGACGGTCAAAGGCTCGTTGCGTGTGCAGGTGCCGAACTTAGGAACGTGTCGAAATTCGCGGCTCAAAACGGCTTAACGGGCATGGAGTTTGCAGTTGGAATTCCCGGCTCAATCGGCGGAGCAATCTTCATGAACGCGGGCGCATATGACGGCGAAATGAAAAACGCGGTCGCCAGCGTCAAGGCGGTCAATCGTAACGGCGAGCTTATCGAATTCAACGGCACAAGTCTTCAGCTCGGCTATCGTCACAGCATTTTTCAGGAGAACGGTTGCGCGATTTGCGAAGTCGAATTGATTTTGCAACGCGGCAACGTCGACGACATCAAACGCAAAATGGAAGACTTCACCGAACGACGCGAGAGTAAACAGCCGCTTGATATGCCCAGTGCCGGCTCAACCTTCAAACGTCCGAAAGGTCACTTCGCGGGCACGTTGATTGACAAAACCGGCTTGAAAGGTTTGCGTGTCGGCGGAGCGATGGTCTCGAAAAAACATGCGGGCTTTGTCGTTAATGTTGGCGGTGCGACTGCCGATGATGTTTTGCGATTGATTGATGAGGTCAGACGGCGCGTTTGCGAGGCTCAAGGCGTCACGCTCAATCCCGAAGTCCGAATCATTGGCGAGGAATAAATTGCAATTAGG
>CAMNPA010000041.1 GCA_946547205.1 uncultured Selenomonadales bacterium
ATCATGGGCTTATCGTTCATCACTGAAGGCGCGATTCCGTTTGCGGCAGGCGACCCGCTCCACGTCATACCGGCTTGCGTCGTCGGCTCGGCTTTGACAGGCGCATTGGTCATGATGTTTGACTGCACGTTGATGGCTCCTCACGGCGGAATTTTCGTCGTCCCGACAATCGGCAACCCGTTCGGCTATCTGGCGGCTATCGCGGCAGGTTCGGCAGTCGGCTGCGTGATTCTCGGCATGATTAGGAAACCGCGTCCGCAAGATTGATTCCGATAAAAAATTTTTCTCGATAAAAAATTTTCCCGCTGAAAACTCGGCGGGATTTTTTTTTAATGTGGAATTAGGAATTAGGAATGTGGAATGATTTTCCTAAAAGCTAACAGCTAAAACCTAAAAGCTAACAAGTGCAGGAAAATTTTGAGCGGCTGTAGAAAATTCAACGCACTTGAACTTGAAGGAGCGATTGAAATGAAATATGTGAACGTTATCGACGCGAAGGAACAATTTTCCGAACTCGTGACACTTTTGAGCGACCCGCTGGAAGAAGTTTATCTGACCTTCAACGGCAAACCGATTATCAAGATGTCTCCGATTAAAGAGAATCTGCCACTCGTCGAAGAAGTGAAAAAGCCTAATCCCGATCGCCGCCGCGCAGGAATTGCTAAGGGAACGTTTGTGCTTGACGACGAACTTTTTGACGCCCTGGACGCCGAAATTTGGAGAGAGATTGCTGACAGTTACGAGGTGGCGAAATGAAAATTTTACTCGACACGCACATTTTGCTTTGGTACTTTGACGACGACAAACGGCTTCCGCTTAACGCACGATTTTTTATAGAGGAAAAGTCCAACGAGGTTTATTACAGTCTTATTTCCGTTTTGGAAGTGGAGATTAAACACGCGGCGCATCCCGACAGAATTTCCATGAGCGGCGAAAAACTTTTGGAACATTGTCAGCGACTGGGATTCATTCAAGTGCCAATCAAACTCTCACACATTTTAGCCGTGAAAAATTTAGTGCGCAAAGAAAATTCTCCGCCGCACCGAGATCCTTTCGACAGGCTGATGATTTGTCAAGCGGTTGTTGATAACATGCTTTTCATCACGCACGACGAACGCATTGCCGAATACGTCAGCCCGATGATTTTCAAAATCTAGCGAGGTGTCCTTAATGACCGAACGAAAAGAGTTGACCGCCGAAGAAGTTTTAAAGAAATACGACGCCGAATCAAACACGATGGAATATACGGGCGTGATGGCTCGAATCGTCTCCGCAATCGCGATAACTTTTTCCGTCTTCCAAATTTACACGGCAAGCTTCGGACTTTTGGACGCGCAAATTCAGCGGGCAGTACATTTGGGCTTCGGACTGTGCTTGTCGTTTTTATTGTATCCGACGCGAAAATCTTGGCGGCGCGACAAAATTCATCCGCTCGATGCAGTATTGGCAATTTTGGGCGCGGCGGCTCCGGCTTATATCGTGCTGAACTATCGCGAATTGATTTTGCGGGCGGCATTGCCCACGACGACGGACGTTGCAGTTGGCGGACTTGGAATTATTTTAGTCATAGAGGCGGCGCGAAGAGTCGTCGGTATCCCGATGGTCTGCGTCGTATTATTTTTTATCGGTTACGCGTTCGCCGGGCCGTACATGCCGGGACTTTTGGCGCACCGCGGATTGAATATCGATTATTTTGTCAGCCACGTCTACTTCACGACGGAAGGCATTTTCGGAATTCCGCTCGGCGTCTCGTCAACGTTTATCTTCCTGTTCATTTTATTTGGCGCGTATCTTGAAGGCACGGGACTCGGAAAATTTTTCATCGACGTTGCGAACTCGATAGCCGGTTGGGCAAGCGGCGGCCCGGCAAAAGTCGCGGTGTTGTCAAGCGGCTTGATGGGCACTGTCAGCGGCTCATCAGTTGCGAACGTCGTCGGCACCGGCTCATTGACAATCCCAATGATGAAAAAGCTCGGCTATCACAAAGACTTTGCGGGAGCAGTCGAAGCGGCGGCATCAACAGGCGGACAACTTATGCCACCGGTTATGGGCGCGGCTGCATTTTTGATGGCGGAATTCGTCGGCGTCCCTTACGTCGAAATCGTCAAGGCGGCTGTCATTCCGGCGGCACTGTATTTTATCGGCGTATGGCTCGGCGTGCACTTCGAGGCTAAACGCAACGACTTGAAAGGCATTCCACGTTCAGAGCTGCCGAAGTTCGGAGAAATTTTGCGTGAACGCGGACATTTGGCAATCCCGTTGCTCGTAATCGTCTACTTGCTCGTCAGCGGCTATACTCCGATGCGTGCGGCACTCGTGGCGATAGTCTTATCAATCGTCGTGAGCGCAATAAAAAAATCTACGCGCATGAGTTTTCCGGCAATCGTCAAAGGTTTGGAAACGGGCGCGCGAAATGTTTTGGGCGTATTGGTTGCATGTGCGGCGGCAGGAATTATTATCGGTGTCGTCACGAAAACGGGCGTCGGTCTCAAATTGGCGTCGGCACTTTTGGATTTGTCAGGCGGAATGATTTTGCCGAGCATGTTCTTGACGATGGTCACGGCGATTTTATTGGGAATGGGCGTCCCTACGACTGCCAATTACGTCATCACGTCGACGATAGCGGCTCCTGCGTTAATTCAAATGGGCGTGCCAATGCTGGCGGCTCATATGTTCGTTTTTTATTTCGGAATCATCGCGGACGTGACACCGCCGGTAGCACTCGCGGCATATGCAGGTTCGGGCATTTCGGGCGGCAACGCACTCAAAACGGGCGTCAATGCAGCAAAGTTGGCAATCGCGGCGTTTATCATCCCTTACATGTTCGTCTTGAGCCCGGAACTTTTGCTGATGGACGGCGTGACGCTCGGACTAGGTTTATCGCTTTTAACGGCCATTGTCGGAATGATCGCGTTGAGCTCGTCGCTAATCGGTTATCTTGCCGCACCGCTCAGGACATTTGAACGTTTGATTTTATTTGCAGGCGGCTTGCTGATGATTAAGCCCGGACTCGTCACGGACATTGCAGGCGTCGCGATTTTTGCGGCGATACTTTTCCTGCAGTTGCGCAAAAAATAATCGGTCAATCTTGCCGCACCGCTCAGGACATTTGAACGTTTGATTTTATTTGCAGGCGGCTTGCTGATGATTAAGCCCGGACTCGTCACGGACATTGCAGGCGTCGCGATTTTTGCGGCGATACTTTTCCTGCAGTTGCGCAAAAAATAATCGGTCAATAAAAAACTTCCTGCAAACATAAACCGCAAGCCGGAGCCGTCGCGGGAACAAGACTTCTGTCGCGGGCGATGAAAATTTTTTCAAAGTCCGACAAGCTCACGTTGTGCCGACCGACTGCAACGACTAACGAAACGATATTCCGCGCCATGTGGTAGAGAAAGCCGCTCGCGTGGATTTTTATTGTCAAGATGTCGCCGCCGAAAAGTTCTTCGCCGAAAATTTCCGCCGCGTAAATCGTTCGTACGGGATTCATATTCGGAGCACCGCCCGCCGCTTTGAACGTCGAATAATCATGCGTGCCGACAATCAAGCTCAAAGCCTCGCGCATTGCCTCAAGGTCAAGCGGTCTGAAAATGTGCCAAGCAAAACGATTGACAAACGGATTCGACGCCGCGCCGCGCAGGATTCGATAAAAATAAATTTTACTCGTCGCGCTGTGCAATGCGCTGAAATTTTTGTCGACCTCTCGCGCTGAACGAACGACAATATCACTCGGCAGAACGGTTCTTGCGGCAATCGGAATTTTGTCAACGTCGATTCGCCCGTCCGTGAAAAAATTTACGACTTGCCCGAAAGCGTGAACTCCAGCATCTGTGCGACCTGCTGCCGCCAATTCGATTTTGTCGCCGAAAATTTTTTCAAGCCGTTCTTCCAAAACGTTTTGCACTGCGATTCGCGGCGGACTCTGCCATTGAAAGCCGTTGTAATTTGTGCCGTCATAAGCGACCGTCAAAGCGATGTTGCGCCGCCGAAGTTTCATCAGCTGTTTATGTTCAGAACGCATGATTCAATCTCCTAGAAATTTTATCACGGGAAATTATCTGCGCGGCTCAAAAAATCCTTCCCTTGACAGAAATATTCCCGCGAAGTATGATTCAAGCCGTATCACGTTTCAAGCAGTTTTAGGAGGAATCACCATGAGTGAACGCAAATATAAATTCGAGACACTTCAACTGCACGTCGGACAGGAACAAGCCGATCCCGTCACCGATGCCCGCGCAGTTCCGATTTATCAGACGACTTCCTACGTCTTTCACAACTTCCAACACGCCTCCGACCGTTTTGCATTGAAAGACGCCGGAAATATCTACGGACGCTTGACGAATCCAACGCAGGACGTTCTTGAAAAAAGAGTTGCGGCTCTGGAAGGCGGCTCGGCGGCATTGGCGGTGGCAAGCGGTGCGGCGGCTGTCACTTACGTTGCTCAAGCTCTCGCGCAAAAAGGCGATCACATCGTTGCGGCGACGACCATTTACGGCGGCACGTTCAATCTTTTTGAACACACCTTGCCCGCATTTGGAATTGAAACGACGTTCGTTGACCCGACAAAAGGCGTTGACGTTTTCGAGGCTGCTGTTCAGAGCAACACGAAGTTTATTTTCATCGAGTCCGTCGGCAATCCTAACGCCACGTTGATTGACATTCAAGCCGTCGCCGACATTGCGCACCGTCATAAAATTCCGCTCGTCATCGACAACACATTTGCCACGCCGTATCAAATTCGACCGTTTGAATTTGGAGCAGATATAATCGTTCACAGCGCGACAAAATTTTTGGGCGGACACGGCACGACACTCGCAGGCATCATCGTTGAGAGCGGCAAATTCGATTGGGAAAAGTCCGGCAAGTTCCCGCAGCTCGTCGAACCGAATCCAAGTTATCACGGCGTCAGTTTTTACAAGGCACTCGGCGCGGCGGCGTTTGTCACGTACATCAGAGCGATTCTTTTGCGCGACACGGGCGCGGCTATTTCTCCGTTGAATGCGTTCATGATTCTGCAAGGCGTCGAAACTCTGTCGTTGCGTGTTGAACGTCACGTTGAGAACGCGTTGAAAGTCGTCGAATACCTCGCGAAAAATCCCAAAGTCGACAAAGTTAATCATCCCGCGTTGGAAAATCATCCCGACCACGAACTTTACAAAAAATATTTTCCTGACGGCGGCATTTCGATTTTCACGTTCGAGATCAAAGGCGGAGCTCAAGCCGCGCAGAAATTCATCGACAGCTTGAAAATTTTCTCGTTGCTCGCCAATGTTGCCGACGTTAAATCGCTCGTGATTCACCCGGCGTCAACAACTCACTCGCAAATGACGGAGGCTGAACTTTTGGCATCGGGCATCACGCCTTCGACAATTCGCCTGTCAATCGGCACGGAGCACATCGACGACATCATTGCCGACCTTGAAGACGGTTTCGCCGCAGTCTAAAAAATTTTTCGCAATCAAAAAATCCCTCGACGTTCAAGACGTTGAGGGAAAATTTTTTTTTGACGAGCCGTTTATTGTTTCTGAAGTTTAGTTCCGCTGATTTGATAAGTATCGCCGTTGACATTGAAACTTGTCGCCGTGAAATTCTTCAGCGTGATAGCTTTGGAAGTGGCGTCGACTTTGAAATAGACTTCCTTTTTAGAGCTGTTATACGAGGTGTCGAATGCGCCTGTGATTTGGAGGAGATCGTCGTTGTCGAAGCCGTAGATAACATCCTTGCCGTCGCCGCTTGAATAAATGAACGTATCGATACCGTCACCGCCGACGAGTGAATCGTTGCCTTCGCCGCCAAGCAAAATATCTTTTCCCGAGCCGCCGCTCAAGGTGTCGTTACCGTCGCCGCCGTCGAGTGAATCGTTGCCGGAGCCGCCGAACAATTTATCGTTGCCGTCGTCGCCGCTTAAGGTGTCGTGACCGGAACCGCCGTAGAGAATATCTTTGCCGTCGCCGCCGAACAGATTATCATTGCCCGCATTGCCGAGAATCGAATCGTTGCCTTCGCCGCCGTTAATTGTTTCGTTGGCTTTGCCGCCGATTATCGTATTTTTATTGGCGTTGCCCGTGATTTGAATCGCTTTAGTCCGCGCAGAGGCGTCGATAACTTCAACTTTAGAGCCGGCAGTTATCGTATCCTTGTTAGAATCTGTCAATGTCAATTTTTTAGAACCCGGAGAAGGATCAGATTTTTTCTCTGTACCTTCGATATTGACCTTTGACAAGCTTGCCGCGCCTTCGAGAGTTATCTTGCCTTTGCCGACAGTGACGATAATATTCTTGCCGCTCTTAACAGTGGAATAAGTGCCCGTGCCGTCGCCGATTTGCAACGTCGAATTGGTGTTGAAGCCGACGATTGAGTCATTGCCGTCGCCCGACTTGTACTCAATCCGATTGTTCGTGGAATTTTCGCCGAGTGTAATGATGTCGTTGCCTTTGCCCGCGTTAATCGTCACGCTCGAAACTTCAGCGTAAAAAGGACCGTTGTAAATCGAATCGTTGCCCGCGCCGCCGCTTATCGAAACATTTGAGCTGTTGTTGGAAATGGTGTCGTTGTCCGCGCCGCCATCGATTGTGACTTTCTCGCCGCCTTGATTAGAAATTTTGTCTTTGCCGCTACCGCCATCGATAGAAACTTCAGTGGCATGGTTGTTAGTTATCGTGTCGTTGCCGGAGCCGCCATAAATTTTGGCATAACGAGCATACGTTCCATCATTGGTGATATCGTCGTTGCCGTCGCCGCCGTCGAGTGTCACGTAGTCACCGCCCCACCACGAGCCGCCATTGCCACTATTTAAGAGCGTATCATTGCCTGCGTCGCCCTTCATCAAAACACGAGAAGCATCTTGATTGTGAAGTGAATCGTTGCCTTCACCGCCGAGCATCGTCACATAATCGGGATCATAGTTGTGAAGCGTGTCTGAACCGCCGCCGCCACTCATCGTCACGTATGTGCCTCTGTTGTAAATGGAATCGTTGCCGTCTCCACCGCCGATAAGAGTGTTGTTGTTGCGATTGTCAAAGTCTGCCATAGAATCCTCTCCCTGTAAAATTTTTTGATTGACTTCATGGCTATTATGATAGTTTTTTTTTGTCAATTCCCTGCCCGAAATTTTTTTCAACAAAAAATCCCTCGACGTTCAAGACGTTGAGGGAAAAATTTTTTTTGACGAACCGTTTATTGTTTCTTGAATTTGGAGCCGCTGATTTTATACGTGTCGTCGTTGACGCGGAAGGTCGTCGCCGTGAAGTCTTTCAGCGTGATTGAGCCGTCGTCCACAGTGAACGTGACCGCCTTATTCTTTTTGCTGTAAGAGGCAGAGAAGCTGTCCAGGATTTGCAAAAGGTCGTCGTCGCCGAAGCCGTAGACAGTATCTTTGCCGTCGCCGTTGAGATAAATGAACGTGTCCTTGCCGTCATTGCCCCAAAGTGAATCGTTTCCTTCGCCGCAATAAAGGAGATCGTTACCTGCGCCGCCGTAAAGTTTATCGTTGCCAATGCCGCCGTTCAAAGTGTCAGCACCGTCTCCGCCGCTGATTGAATCGTTACCACTGCCGCCGAGCAATTTGTCATTACCAGCACCGCCGCTTAAAGTGTCTGCTCCGTCTCCGCCGACGAGTGAATCATTTCCTGCACCGCCGATAAGTTTGTCATTGCCGTCGCCGCCGCTCAATGTATCCTTGCCATCGCCGCCGTCGAGAGAGTCGTTGCCGTCTTGACCGAAAAGTTTATCGTTGCCCGCATTGCCGACGAGTGAATCATTTCCTTCGCCGCCGTAGATTGAATCGTTCTTTGTGCCGCCGCTTATGGTGTTGTCGAGCACGTTGCCCGTGATTTTAATCGCCTTCGTGCGTTTAGCAGCAGTTGCAGTTTTTATTCCGCTTGCAATCGTCACGGCTGCCTTTGAAGAATTCGTCAAGGTTACACTCGTCACAGCACTTACAACCGTAACATATTCCGTGCCCGCAGCGTCGATGAGCGTCAAAGTTTTATCCTTGCCGTCTTTAACAGTGAGAGTGCCTTTGCCAATCGTGAAGACGACGTTCGAGCCGCTAAGTGTCGTATTGGAAATATCTGCGCCGAGAGAAATTTTGTCGCCCGACGCGAAGTCAGCGATAACGTCTTTGCCTTCCGAGTAAATGAACAAATCGTTGCCTTTGCCGCCCGTGAACGTGTCATTACCTGCGCCGCCAAGCAAAGTGTCGTTACCGTC
>CAMNPA010000042.1 GCA_946547205.1 uncultured Selenomonadales bacterium
GCCGATTGATTTTCGCCGCGCTGTGGATTGGCGCAATTCCCGTGCTCGGAAAATATTTGATTATCGCAGTCGCGGGAATTTTAATCGTCGCCATCGACACGAACCTTTTAATTTGGTCGGCATTCATCTCGTGCATGGCAATTTTCGTCACGCCACTGTTTTTGCTCGGAACTGTCACGCCGTCGCTCGTCAAATATGCAACCGATAATCTCGAACACAACGGGCGAATCGTCGGCAACCTCAACGCGTTCAACACAATCGGCAGCATTATCGGGACGTTCCTGCCAACGTTCGTGACAATTCCCGCCGTCGGCACCGCGATAACATTTTTGATTTTTTCCGGGATTCTCCTGTCGATTGGAATAATTTATTTCGTGAGCATCGGCGCGAAGAAAATTTTCTGCGCGGGAGCCGTCGTGATTTTCGTTGCGTGCGCCATTGTCGGCAACTCGAACAGTTTTGCGTTCTGGGAAAAAAATTTGCGCTACGAAGGCGAATCGATTTACAACTACCTGCAAGTTCGCGAGACTTCCGACAAAATTATTTTCTCGACAAACGTTTTGTTCGGCGTGCAGTCGTTGAAGATTAAGAGCGGCACTTTGACGGGCATGTATTACGATTACGCGTTGGCGGCTCCGCTCCTTACCGGCGCGAAAAAAATTTTGATTCTCGGCATGGGCACCGGCACCTTTGCTGAACAGTGCAAGAAATATTTTCCGTCCGCGCAGATTGTCGGCGTTGAGATTGACGAAAAAATTACCGCGTTGGCAAAAAAATATTTCGCTTTGCCCGCTGATGTCGAAGTCGTCACGTATGACGGTCGCGCCTATTTGCAAGCCGATAAAAATTTTTACGACGTGATTCTGGTCGATGCCTTCCAAGATATTTCTCCGCCGTTTCAGATGAGCTCGATTGAATTTTTCAAGCTCGTTAAAAATCATTTGTCTGAACGCGGAATTATGGTCGTGAACATGAACATGAGAGCAAGCGGCGCGGGAAATATCAACGACTGCTTGACCGACACGATTGGAAAAATTTTTCCCGCCGTGAAAATTCTTGACGCCTCCAACGTCACGAACAGACTTTTATTCGCCGCCGATGATGATTCGACACTTGACGCGCTGCGAACTCGTGCAGAAAATTTGTCCGACGAAAATTTTTCACGGCTGATGATTCACATTGCGGAAAATTGGACGGCTCCCGAACGTGGCGAAAATATTTTGACCGACGACCGCGCACCCGTCGAAATGTTGAGCATGAGAGCTTTGGATAACATCATTCAACAGAACCTGCAACATTACAAAGAAATTTATAAGCGCGAAGGACTCGACGGCTTGTTGAACAAATTTTAATAAAAAATTCCCGCCACTTCATTGAGCGACGGGATTTTGTTTGTCTATTTGACAGCTCATTTCTTGACGAGTTTTGTTCCGCTGATTTTGTAAGTCGAACCGTTAACGTGAAAACTTGACGCCGTGAAATCGTGAAACGTTATCGCCTTTGAAGTGTTGCCGACTTTGAAATAAACTTCGCCCTTAGATTTGCTGTAAGATGCGGAAAAAGTTCCGGTGATTTTCAAAAGGTCGTCGTCGCTGAAACCGAAAATGATATCGTTGCCGTCACCTTTGCTGTAAAGGAACGTATCGGAGCCGTTGCCGCCCCAAAGCGAATCATTTCCTTTGCCGCCACTGAGCGTGTCTTTGGTTGAGCCGCCACGTAAAATGTCATTGCCGGCACCGCCTTTGAGCGTCGAATAATATCCTATGCTCGTATTGTCGATAGTGTCGTTGCCTTCACCGCCGAGGATTGAGTTATAACTTCCGTAATTGATGACGCTGTCATTGCCCGCGCCGCCGAGTATCGTTGAGTAATTCGCGCCGGAATAGAGTTGGTCAGCGTCGGAGCCGCCGTCAAGCCTACTGTACGCACTCCAGCTGTGAATTGTATCTTTGCCTTTGCCGCCAAGGAGCGTGACTTTGGAGCCGTCTCTGAATGACGTAAGTTGGTCATTGCCCGCTGCGCCATCCATTTTGACTTTACTTCCATAGTTGTACAAAGTATCGGCATAACCTGTTCCGGTTATCTTTTTGCCGGAAGCGGTATTGCTTACATATTTGCCTTTGCTTGAAGTGCCGCTTGAGGCTTTAGTTCCTTTGATGTTAATCGTTTTGCCTTGTGCGTCCTTAAGAGTAATGGTGCCGCTGTCGACTTTGACAAGGATATCGGAGCCGCTTTTTTGCGTGGAATAAGTTCCGCTCGTTATGCTCAGAGTGTCCGTCGTGCCGAGATTATAGATAATGTCATTGCCGTCACCTTTGGCGTATTGAATGACGTTGTGATGCCCTGAACTATAAAGCGAGATTGTATCGTTGTCGGTACCGCCGATTATTGTGCCGTAATAGCTGTAGCTGTAGATAGAATCGTTGCCTGCGCCTGTGTCAATCTTAACCGTGTCGCCGAAGTTTGTGATTGTGTCCTTGCCGCCGCCTGCACTTATCGTGACTTTGCTGCCGGACATTCCGTTGTAGATTGTATCGGCGTAACTCGTGCCGCTCAACTTTTTGCCGGAAGTATTGTTGCTGATATTTTTGCCGCCGCTTAAAGACGGATTTGATGAACCGCCGCCTGTTCCCGTTGAAGTTGAGCCGCCGGTCGTTGTTGAAGTGCCGAATGTTCCCGCCGGAACAGTTTCGATTTTGATTTGCCCGGTATAATCAAGTACAGGGTCTTTAAAAAAGATTGAACCGCTGCCGACGTTTACAATAATATCGTCACCGCTCTTTTGCGTAGAATAATCGCCTTCGATATAAAGTTTATCAAATTTATACCAACCGACTACGGTATCATCGCCGTCACCTTGGGCATATTGAAGATAATATGTTCCTCCTTTATTCAGATAAGGCGAAGAACTTCTGGTTGGAAGATTTATGCGATCGTCGCCTTTGCCGCCAATTATCGTGACATTATTTGGATTTTTTGTACTTGAACCCAAAACATTAATGGTATCATTGCCCGAACCACCCGAAAGAGAATTCCTTTCAAGAGCAAAATTATCTAACCTGATCAAGATACTGTCATTATCCGCGCCGCCGCTTATCGTAACATCGGAGTTGTGATTGTCTATAGTATCTTTGCCCGAATCTCCCCAAATGAAAGAAGCATAACCTCGATTTTTAAAGTTATCGTTGCTCGTTGTGCCAATGACGACCACGGCGTTTGCGTTGTTTTGATCGTAGTCGTTCATGCTTATCGTTGTTTCCGAAGTTTTGTTGTGACGCGGGTTACTGTCGACAACGGCACCGCCTGAATAAGAACTGCGATTGCTGCCGTATTTGTTCTTCGCCAAAGTCGCCGCCCTTTGAGCATCAATCAAATTGTCCGTGATGAATCTGTGCAACGAGCCGTCGCCGGGAATATATCCATCCATAAAAATTCCTCCTCAAAAAAATTCAAATAAATTTTATGTCATTATACTGCTGTGTAGTAAAAAATGCAACATTACAAAGAAATTTATAAGCGCGAAGGACTCGACGGCTTGTTGAATTCCTACTTCTGACCTTGCCGGCTCAAAAATTCTTGCGCGGCTAAAAGGAAATTTAAACAGCGCAGGGAATATAACAACGGCGGAGGTTAGAAAGTAATGCAAGGTATGGCTTCGGACGAGTTTGTTGAACGCGTGCGCGAGCGGTCGGATATTTTCTCCGTGGTGTCACATTATGTGCAGCTTACGCAAAAGAGCGGACGATATTGGGGCTGTTGTCCCTTTCATAATGAAAAAACCGCATCTTTCACCGTGAGCCCTGACAAAGGACTTTTTTATTGCTTCGGTTGCGGCGCGGGCGGCGACGTGTTCAAATTCATTTCGCTCATTGAAAACGTCAACTATTACGAGGCGATAAAACTTCAAGCGCAACGTTTGGGCATTGACCTTCCAACGAAAAATTTTTCGCCCGAACAAGAGCGTCGTCATCGCGAAGAAAAAATTTTGTTCAAGATAAACGACTTGGCGCAGGATTTTTATCACGATTGTTTAATCAAGACAGCTCGCGGCGAAGTCGGCAGGAAATATCTTGCGGCGCGTGGAATTACGCAGGAGACCATTGAAACGTTCAAACTCGGTTTCGCGCCCGATGAATGGGAAAATCTTTTCAACAGACTCACGCGGCAAGACTTCACTGCGCAACAACTTGAGGCAGTCGGACTTATCGCTAAACGGAAAAATTCTTCCGGCTACTACGACAGGTTTCGCGCACGTGTGATGATTCCAATCGCTGACGTTCTCGGACGCGTTGTCGGTTTCGGCGGACGCATTGTCAATTCCGCTGACGATACGCCAAAATATCTGAACACGCCGGAAACTGTGCTCTTTAACAAACGAAATTTGCTCTTCGGGCTCGACAAGTCCGGACGTGCGATAAGTGCGGCGGGCAAAGTCATCGTCGTCGAAGGCTACATGGACGCAATCAGTTTATTCAGCGCGGGTGTCAAAAATGTTGTCGCGACTCTCGGCACGGCGTTCACTTCCGAACATGTCAAGTTGATTCTGCGTTACGCGAAGAAAATTATTTTTTGCTACGACAGCGACGAGGCAGGGCAACGAGCAACGATTCGGGCATTGCCTATCGTTCAACCAACAGGCGCGGAAGTTTTTGTCATCAAAGTTCCCGACGGCAAAGATCCCGACGAATTCATTCGCAAACACGGCAAGGCGGCGTTCGACAATCTGATTGAGCACGCGACGACGATGATTGATTATCGCATGAAATACATTCTCGACAGCGCGGACTTGTCGACGATTCACGGAAAAGTTCAGGCGTTGCAGGATATTTTGCCCGCCGTCGTCACGATTAAAGATACCGTCACGCGCAACGAGTATCGGAAAAAAATTGCCGCCGCGCTCATCATGGACGAACAACTTGTTGCCGACGAGTGGAAAAATTTTTCGCGCAAAGATCAGCAAAAATCAGCTCGTGAATTTGAAAAGAATTCAAACGCCGTCAAACGCCCAAGACTTTCAAACGACGAGAACATCACAATTCGGGACGCGTGCGAAACGGTTTTGCGTATGGCGTGGCATGAAAGCGACATTCTCGACTACGTGCTGGCGTTGGTGCCGTTGGAATTTTTTTCGCCGGTCAATCAGGAAATAATCGGTTGGCTGAAAAATCGCGCGGAGCAAGGTTTGCGTGCCGATGAAGTTGCGGCGACGACGGAATTAAGCGAACCTGCTCAAGCTCAACTGTCGCGAATATTGATAGGCGGCACAAATGACCCGCGTGACACGGAGCTAAACATTTTCAACGACTCGATTAATACGTTGCGCCGCGCCATCATCAAAAAGGACTACGACAAACTTGTTGCACAGATTAAAGAATACAATCGTTCGGGCGACGACGAAGCTTATAAGCAAATGATTCGGAAATCGCTCGAACTCAAATATCAAATGGACAAATTGAAAGGCAGTTGATAATGCGCAGTGCGTGATGCGTAATCGGACAATCATTGCGCACCACGCATTACGAATTGCACATTGCTTTTGAAAGGAGGCTGCGATATGGCAGGCGAGAAAAAATCTGCCGAGACGACTAAAGGTGGCAGCCTGTCGGTAAACAAAAAAAATTCCGCAAAGAAACAATCGGTACCTGCGGCAGAAAGTTCGGCGGAAGAAAAAACTGCTAAAGGTGGTCGTCCGCCAAAACTTGTTTCGATTTTGATTGAAAAAGGTAAACAGAACGGCGGAAAACTCACGTGGGGCGATTTGGAAAAAATCATGCAGAGCCTCGGCGTACCGAACGAGACTGAAGAGATCGAAGAGATTTTAAGTATTTGCGAGCGCGAAGGAATAAAAATCACCGACGAGGAAGACGCCGAAACCGATTTCGTGGACGACGCCGCTGAAAATCCCGAAGCCGCACTTGCACTTGAAACGACGACGATTGAGCAGGACGATTCGATTCGCCGCGCCGAATCCGCTGAAACTGCCGCTGAAGAAGACTCCGGCACCGCCAAGCCGACGGTGGAAGTCGACATTCCCGACAGCGTTTCGATTGATGACCCGGTGCGCATGTATTTAAAAGAAATCGGACGCGTGCCGCTCCTTACCGCTGAACAGGAACGAGAATTGGCAATGCGCATGGAGTCGCCGGACGCCGAAGAACATTCCGAAGCGCAGAAACAGCTTGCCGAAGCAAATTTGCGGCTGGTCGTGTCAATCGCCAAACGTTACGTCGGACGCGGTATGCTCTTCCTGGATTTGATTCAAGAAGGCAACTTGGGACTGATTAAAGCCGTCGAGAAGTTCGATTATCGCAAGGGCTACAAATTTTCGACTTACGCAACGTGGTGGATTCGACAGGCGATAACGCGTGCCATTGCCGATCAAGCCCGCACAATTCGTATTCCCGTGCACATGGTCGAGACGATTAACAAGCTCATCAGAGTTTCGCGAAACCTTTTGCAAAAAAATGGACGCGAACCGACCGACGATGAAATCGCAGTTGAAATGGAAATTCCAACCGATCGTGTCCGCGAGATTCGGAAAATTGCACAGGAGCCCGTATCATTGGAAACACCGGTCGGCGAAGAAGACGATTCACATTTGGGCGACTTCATAGAAGATCAAGATGCACCTGCGCCCGCCGATGCCGCGTCGTTCATGTTGCTGAAAGAGCAGCTTGAAGACGTACTCGGAACTTTGACGCCGCGCGAAAAAAATGTTCTGCGCTTGAGATTCGGCTTGGAAGACGGCAGGGCACGCACGCTTGAGGAAGTCGGCAAAAGTTTCAACGTCACGCGCGAACGAATTCGGCAAATCGAGGCAAAGGCGTTGAGGAAACTCCGTCATCCTGCGCGTTCAAAGAAGCTCAAAGATTTTTTAGACTGAATTATCGGGAGTCGCAAAAGCGGCTCCTTTTCAATTTGCAGGCGACGACAAAATTTTTTGCGACATTCGGACAGCCGGCGAAGTGAACGTGCAAATAAGACGCGACGACATTTTTGACGACCGCGCCCGCAAAATATTCCTTGCCAGTCCGCAAACGTTTGCAATGAAAAATTTTTTCCGCAGAAGTTTCCGCCGTCGAGAAGTGAAATTCGTGCGCGTGAATTTTTTCGCCAATTCGACCAATCGCGCAGTCACGTAAAATTTCCGCGTCAACATAGCCGACTGTCTGCAATTTGTCAGTCATCGTCGACACGCCGTCAATCACGCCGCACATCGAAAAACTTTTGCCGTTGAAGTCGACGAGTTCGCGCAGCAAATACATAAAGCCGCCGCATTCCGCAAAAATCGGCAAGCCGTCTTGAGCCGCCGCAAAAATTTCCGCGCGGAGATTTTTATTGCGTTCGAGTTGAGCCGCGAACATTTCAGGGAAGCCGCCGCCGATTATCAAGCCGTCGACTGCGGGCAAGTGTTCATCGTTGAGCGGGCTGAACGTGACAATTTCCGCGCCGCAACGTTCCAATTCGCGCAGACTCGCACCGTAATAAAAATTGAACGCCGAATCACGCGCAACAGCAATTTTGACGGACGGAGAAAATTTTTCGGCACGAGCAAAATTTTCAAGCGGCGGAGAATTTTTTGCAAGGTCAATCAGCGCGTCAACGTCAACTTGCTCTTCCACAGCCGCGCAGATTTTTTTCAACACGTCTTCGGCAGGATTTTCACTCGTCGGCACAAGTCCGAGATGACGTTCGGGCAAAATAAAATCGTCGTTGCGTTTGAGTGCGCCGAAACATTTTATTCCGAGCCTGTCAAGCGCGTCGACGATAATTTTTTTGTGCGAATCGGAGCCGAGCCGATTTAAAATCACGCCCGCAAGGTTGATTGATTTGTCGAATTCGCGGAAGCCGAGCGCAATCGCCGCAGCGGAAGTTCCCATGCTTTTGGCGTCAATGACCAGAACAATCGGAGCGTCAAGGAGCTTGGAAATTTCCGCCGTGGAAGAAATTCCGCCGCGACCGCCGTCATAAAGTCCCATCACGCCTTCGACAATCGACAAGTCCGCGCCGCTTGAAGTGTCGACGAAAATTTTTTTGAGCTTATCGGTGCCGACAAGCCACGTGTCCAGATTGTGCGAAATTTTTCCGCAGGCGAGTTTGTGCCAACTCGTGTCGATATAATCCGGGCCGACCTTGTAAGGTTGAACGTCAAGCCCGCGATTTTTCAACGCCGCGAGCAGTCCAAC
>CAMNPA010000043.1 GCA_946547205.1 uncultured Selenomonadales bacterium
ACCGGCAGGATGCAACGTCACGTTGCCGCGACGGAATCAAGCTCGCCTACGAAGATTTTTTGCGCAGATTGAAGCAATGCAAATGATTTTGGGACGAAACGATTCTCGGGCGTCAAAACATTGCGGAACAGACCGGCAGGATGCAACGTCACGTTGCCGCGACGGAATCAAGCTCGCCTACGAAGATTTTTTGCGGAAGGAAAACTCATGCAGATAATTTTATTGTCGGGCGGCAGCGGACAGAGATTGTGGCCACTGTCAAACGACGTTCGCTCAAAACATCGCGACGGCAAGTAAACAGGTGCCGCTCATAAAAAAATTTCTCGGCGATGAATTCGATTTGTCGCCCGAACCTTGCAGACGAAATACTTTCCCGTCAATAGCTCTGGCGGCGGCTTATCTGCACGACGTTAAGCATGTCGACTTGAACGAAGCGATTGTAGTTTGTCCCGTCGATCCTTACGTTGACGATAATTTTTTTGCGCAATTCACCACGCTCGCCGCGCAGATTGACTTGAAGCCGCTTGTACTTATGGGAGTTGAGCCGACTTATCCAAGCGAGAAGTACGGTTACATCATTCCGCGAACGTCCGAAATTGTCAGCGAAGTTGTCACGTTCAAAGAGAAGCCGAATCTCGTCGACGCGAAAAAATTTATCGCTGCGGGCGCGCTGTGGAACGGCGGAATTTTTGCGTTCAAGCTCGGTTACGTTCTCGACAAGGCGGAAAAAATTTTGGGCACGTCCGCGCACGACACGTTGAAAAAAATTTACGCCGACCTTCCGAACATCAGCTTTGACTATGCGGTTGTTGAGCACGAGAAAAATATTTCGGTCGTTCGATATTCCGGCGAATGGAAAGACATCGGCACATGGAACACGCTGACGGAAGTCCTTGCGTCGAATTCAATCGGTCAAGTGCAATCGGACACAACCTGCGCGAATCTTCACGTGATAAACAATTCCGACGTTCCGATAATTTGCATGGGCTTACGCGACGTCGTCATTGCCGCCGGGCCCGAAGGAATTCTCGTTTCAGCCAAAGCTGCGTCCAGTTACATTAAGCCTTTCGTCGAACGACTGGACAAGCAAATTCGTTTCGCGGAAAAATCTTGGGGCAGTTTCAAGATTATTGACGTGGACAGCGAAAGTTTGACCGTCAAAGTGACTTTGAATCGCGGCAGCCGCATGAAATATCACAGCCACGAACGACGCTCGGAAGTTTGGAATTTTATCGCGGGCACAGGTCGAATTATCATTGACGACGCGGAAAAAATCGTTCATGCGGGCGACGTTGTGAACATTCCGATTGGCAGCAAACACACCGTCATTGCCGACGAGCCGCTGAAAATTATCGAAGTCCAAATCGGGCGCGACATCACGGCTGACGACAAAATTATTTGGCAGGAGCTGAATTAAATGATAATCGTTTACTTAAGAGGCGGTATTGGCAACCAACTTTTTCAATACGCGGCAGGGCGTCGACTTGCTCACAAATGGAACACGGAGCTAAAAATTGACACGACATATTTTGATGCCATAAAACTTCGTCCGTATTCTTTGGGATTGTTCAACATAAGCGCAACCATTGCCACGCCCGAAGAAATTGCTCGCGTCAAGACGGCGAACGGCATTAAGCAAGAAGAATCGCGTTTCATGCCGGAAGTTTTGGATTATCCCGATAATGTGTGGCTTTACGGCTATTGGGCGCATGAAAAATATTTCGCGGACATTTCCGACCTTCTTCATAAAGAGCTGACGTTAAGAAATCCTATTAGCGCGACGGCCGCAAATTGGAAGAAAAAAATTCTTGCCGAACGTCACTTTATCTGATGAGCCTTTGCAAACACATCGCCATTGCAAACAGCACGTTCAGCCGGTGGAGCGCGTGGCTCAATCCGAATCTCGACAAAAAAGTTTTCGCGCCGCAACCTTGGACGCGCAGTGGTCTTTGGAACAACGGCATTTCCGCGAGCTGGATAAAAATTCCCGTCGAATCTCCGCCGCTCCTGTCGATTATCGTTTACATTAAAAATCACGCCGACAATTTTCCGCTGATGCTGTCGAAAATTTTCAATCGGTCGTTCAAAGATTTTGAGCTGATTCTGATTGACGACGGCTCCACTGACGGCAGCGAACGCATTTGCCGACAAGCCTCGTTGAATAAAAAAAGTCACGCTGATTGCGTCGAGTTCTGATGTTGAAAAGTCGAAGGCGTTCAACAGCGGTCTTGACTTTGCGCGCGGCGAATACGTTTTGTTTTTGAGCGGCAACGATTTGCTTTTCTCTGACACCGTGCACTTGCTCTGCAGAATGTATTCGTTGCGTGCGGCGGACGTGATTTGCTCCGTGCAACAGCTTGAAGAAAATTCTGCGGGCAACGTTACGATTGGCGGTCTTGCCGACAAAAAATTTTTTCATCGCGTCGACGAGCAATTCAAGAATTTAAACGCGCCAATGCCTTTCAAGAGCGACAACCTTTTTCAAAAGCTGATGATGATTGGCACGCGAGCTGTCAACGCATCAATCGGCACGAAATTTTTTCGCCGCGACTTCCTGATAAAAAATTCTCTGCGCTTCAACGAAAACCTCGGCTTGTATCGCCTGCCGTTCGTCGTCAACGCGCTGATGTTGTGCGATGAAATTTTGTTCATGCCGAATCCGTTTTGCACACGACTTTTGCCGTAACTGCCATATGCTGTTGAGAAAACACATTGAATGAAATTGAGACCCGGAGCCGACAGCCTCGCGTGATTGGCCGCAGCAAAGAAAAAATAGATACTATGCATGAAAAGAAATGATGAACCAAATGCAATTTGCCAACAACCTGCAGTTCATCACCGCGACCGAACGTTTGCGAAAAAATTTTTCATCAGCTCGCGGCATTCAAGCTCCATAACGCCCGCCGTCACGATTAGCCGATGATTGAGCGCGAGATTGTCCACGACGTTAAAGAGCGATTCAGCCGCACCGGCAACGTGACGTTTCACCGCGACCGAACGTTTGCGAAAAAATTTTTCATCAGCTCAAGGCATTCGACTTCCATAACGCCCGCCGTCACGATGAGCCGATGATTGAGCGCGAGATTGTCCACGACGTTAAAGATTGATTCAGCCGCACCGAATTTTGAATCCGTCGCGCCGTAAACCAAACGTTTCACTCTGCACAAGACCAACGCGCCCGCACACATCGCGCAAGGTTCAACCGTGGAATAAAGCGTGCAATTCGACAGCCGACGACGCTTGAGCTTGAGACTTGCCGCCCGCAACGTCAAAATTTCCGCGTGAGCCGTCGCGTCGTTGAGCTGTTCAATCCGATTGTGGTCGCCGCAAATTAAAATGCCGTCCTCGTCAATGAGAACGGCTCCGATTGGAACTTCGCCTTCTTGATAAGCCCGCCGCGCCTGTTCAAGCGCAAGACTCATGAAATTTTTATCGCACATGCTCAAGCCTCCTCGGAAGTTCGCGATTTCGATTTACATCATAAGCAACATGTCCAGACTCAAGCCGCTGTTGTAGAAAAGTGAATGAGTTCCGCAACTGGTCAGCTCCAGGTCGTAAGCTTCGGGAATTTCGGTTTTCTTGACGGGTTCGACTTTTTTATTCATGACGCGGCGCAGTTCGTCGGCAAAGGTGCCGGTCTCGTCGCGGCGATTACGTCCGCTGTTAAAACGATGTTTGTTGTCGTGAGCAACGCCGTTGACGCGTGCAACCCGTTCAATCCTTTCCACTCTGTCCAACATGATAATCTCCTCCTTGGAAAAATCTATGTCGTATCCTTCACAAAAAGTATCGTCATAAAGTTTCACCACCTTAAACAAAAGAACTCCACCGATTACGGCAGAGTCCCTTTATTAGCTTTTAGCTTTGAGCTTTTAGCTTTTAGGAATTGTCCTTAAAGCTTGCGTTACGCGAGAGCTTCTCCGAGTTTGCTGTTGACTTCACGAGCCGCCGCAACACTCTCCGCGAATTTGGCTTTTTCAGCCGCATCGAATTCGACTTCGACGATTTTTTCAACGCCGTCTTTGCCGAGGATGACGGGCACGCCGATACAAAGATCACTTTCGCCGTATTCGCCTTCGAGATAGACGCAGCAGGGAATGAGTTTCTTCGCGTCAAGAGCAATGGCTTCGACGAGAGCCGCAGCCGCCGCACCGGGAGCATACCAAGCGGAAGTTCCCAAAAGTTTCGTGCAGGTCGCGCCGCCGACTTTGGTAGCCTCAACAGCCTTTTGAATAGCCTCTTCGCTCAAAAGTTGTCTGATCGGAATGCCGCGATAAGTTGCAATGCTGACGAGCGGAACCATCGTTTTATCAGCATGACCGCCGACGACCATACCGTCAATATCGGTAGGCGTTGCGGGATAGCCGGCTTCTTTCAATGCGAGTGCGAGATAATAACGGAAACGGGAGCTGTCCAACATGCCGCCTTGTCCGATGATACGGTTGCGCGGAAGTTTCGTGTCTTTGAGCGTGAGATAAGTCATTGCGTCCATCGGGTTGGAGACGATGATAAGAATTGCTTCGGGCGAATGTTTAAGAATTTGATCGACGACGCCTTTGACGATTTTTGCGTTGGTGCCGATAAGTTGTTCGCGTGTCATACCGGGCTTGCGCGGAAGTCCGGAAGTGATAACCACGACTTGCGAGCCTGCCGTCGCCGCATAGTCGGGAGCATCGAGCGGAGAAGTCACGCCGATAACGGTCGTATCGAAATTGAGCATGTGCGCCGTCTGCATGATGTCCATTGCCTTGCCTTCGGAAAGACCGGGTTTGATGTCGATAAGGACGACTTCACTTGCAAAACCTTTTTTCGCGAGAACGTCAGCCACGGTTGCGCCAACGTTGCCTGCACCAACTACAGTTACTTTCATTTATAAAAGCCTCCTCAATATTTCTTAAGTTCTTGCAGTCATTCTAACAGCTGCGCGATTTTTTATCAAGTGTCGACGTTATTTTTTGCCGCCGTAAGTGAGTTGCAAAGTTTTCGACGTTGAATCGGTCAGAGACGTTAGAGCGTGTTGGTAAAGTGCATTCGATGTGTAAAGTTTTTTTATGTTTAGGATCTACTTTTTCTTTGCTGCGCCCAAAGAAAAAGTAGCAAAAAGAAAGGGCGTCTTCCGCCACGGTGCAATCCTGCACCTAACGGCGGCGGCGCGCGTCCATGCGCGCCGGGTCTCAATTCTATTCAACGCGATTTTACCAACAAGCTCTAGCGAAGTCGTGAGATTCGAACGATTTATCAAGTGTCAAAGTTATTTTTTGCCGCCGTAAGTGAGTTGCAAAGTTTTCGACGTTGAATCGGTCAGAGACGTTAGCGAAGTCGTGAGATTGGTCGTTGCGACATCGGACTTGCTTTGAACGATTGAGCTTAGGTCGTTTGAAGTTGCAAAGTTCGTGTCGTCGTTGAACCAACGTGCGGCGGTCGAAGTATAAGTTTTCGTCTTTTCCACGCCGGAAGAGCTGATGAAGTTGATTTTCTTGCCGACGGCGTCAACGAGCGTCAAAATGCTCTTGCCGACTTTGACGATGACATTTGAGCCGCTCTTGCTTGAAGAATATTTGCCGCTTGTGATTTTAACGGTGTCACTGTCATTAAAACCGACGACGCTGTCTTTGCCGAAGCTGCTGCCGAAATTGTAAGTGATATGCGCGCCGCCGTCGTTGACGATTGAATCATTTCCTTTGCCGCCCGAAAGTGTTACGTGGTTGCCTTCGTTGTGGAGAGTGTCGGAGCCGCTGCCGCCGAAAATTGTAGCTTTGTAGCCTTCGTTGTGAATGGAATCGTTGCCGCTGCCGCCCGACAAGGTTACCGCTACGCCGCTTGAATAGATATAATCGTTGCCGCTGCTTCCTGTAATCGACGTGAGGTCAGCGAAATTTTGAATCGAATCGTCACCGCTGCCGAGATTGATTCGCGAAGAGTCGCCGTAGCTGATAACGGTATCATTGCCCGCGCCGCCATAAACCGTGTTTTCAGAGCCGGGATCGTCGTCACTTTCACGCGCCTTGTTCTGATAGTTGTAAATCAAATCGTCGCCGTTGCCGCCGTAAAGTTTGAGCTTGTCGCCTTTGCTGTAAATGTAATCGTTGCCGTCGTCGCCATAAACGGAAACGCTGTCCATTGTGTTTGTAATTGAGTCGTTGCCGTTGCCGCCGCGCAGAGTGGAATTGGTGGCTTTCAAAGTCGCGCCGGAGAATCCGATTGTAGTTATTATGCTGTCGTTTAGAATTGAATCGTTACCGTCGCCGCCGTTCACCCACGTTGACGCGCTGTAGTTTATAATTTTATCGTTGCCCGCGTCGCCGTAAATCGTGACGTTTTCGGCGTAATTGGTTACGGTGTCTTTACCGTCGCCGCCATAAACCGTAACGCTTGAGCCGTAATTTATGATTTTATCTTTGCCTGCGTCGCCATAAAGTTTGACATTACTTGCGTTGGCGTTGTTGGTGATAGAGTCGTTGCCCGTTCCGCCGAGAACCGTCACGTTCGCGCCGGTGTTGGTGAGAATGTCGTTGCCGCTGCCGCCGTCGACCGTGGAATTTTTGGCGTCATAGGTGTTTGTGATTGAATCGTTGCCACTGCCGCCGACGATTGTGACATTGGCACCGACGTTACCGATAGAATCGTTGCCGCTGCCGCCGTCAATCGTGACGTTTTCGCCTTTGGAAAGAACAAAATCATTGCCTGCGCCGCCGCTTATCGTGACGTTCGAGCCGGTGTTTTCGACAGAATCGTTGCCTTTGCCGCCGCTTATCGTGACGTTCGAGCTTTGGTTATTAATGTAGTCGTTGCCTTTACCGCCGTAAATTTTACCGTTCGTGCCTTCGTTGTAAATGTAATCGTCATCGCCGCCGCCGTTTATCGTGACCGTGTCGGAATAATTTTTAATCGTGTCGTTGCCGCTGCCGCCATAAATTGAAACATTCGAGCCGCTGTTCGTGATTGTGTCAGCGTCGGAGCCGCCATAAATCGTGACGGTGTCGAAATAATTTACTGCAAAGTTGTTTGCGTCAACGGAGACCTTTGCGCGATAAGTGTCGTAGTCGAAAGTCGTATCGGTGCCGGCTTGTTTGGCGAAGTAGCGCATGAACGTATAACCGCCCGCGTAAACTTCATACGGCACATAATCTTTAATGGACTTTGTCGTCAAAACTTTTTTAACGGTCGAGACATCCTTCACGAAGTTGATAATTTCATCGGGACGTTCGTCGTCGACTCCGTGAATCAATTCGGCAGTGCCGCCCTCAATCAACCAACCGGGTAAGTCGTGAGAATAATTAACGTTGCTCGCCATCACGCCGTGAACCAATTCGTGCGCCAAAGTTCTGTCCAAATTGCCACTGTCCGTTGTCGTGCCGTGATGATCTGAAGTGGACATGTTTTTAAACCTTGCCATGTTCACGCAAAGGGTATGCGCCTCATAAACTTTATCATCGTCGCTGTCAGAGGCAACATAAGCCAACCCATTGGTTTCCTCGTCGTCAATGAACTGAATTTTGAGCCGTGAACCGGTCGTGCCGTCTTCCGTGAAAGTCATCCCGTAACTTTCCTCAATCAGTTTCAGCGCGTCATTGATCCACCAACTGATAAGTCCGCGAACGACGTATTGTTGATCTTCCGTGAGCGTGTCTTTGGGCGGAATGCCGTAAAGTGTCATGCCGCGAACGGTGACTGATGAAGTCGTGGGATAATCGAGCAATTTGCCTTTCGACGGCAGAATATCGGTCGTAGTTTTAATTTCGGAGCCGCCCGCGTCGTAACCGCTGATTGCGCCGGTGTCCGCGTTGTCGAGAACGATGCCGCACTTTTCGACAAGGAACGTCTGCACATTCTTAGCCGACTGCAAATCGTTTAGAAATTGCGTGCGCACTGCCTTAAAGCTCTTGAAATTTGAACTCGCCTTAATCGCCTCGTTGAGCGCGGCAGAGCCTTTGAGCGTGGTCTCGTCCAAACTGTGCATGAACGTCTTGATAACTTCTTGTTGTGTCATTGAAAAAACTCCTTTGAATCGATAAAACCAATGCTCGCCGTCGAGCAGAACCTCACTTGGCAACGGGCAT
>CAMNPA010000044.1 GCA_946547205.1 uncultured Selenomonadales bacterium
TGCAGTTGCCTTCGCATTGATTTTCGTGGTCGCAGACGAGTGAGCAGACGACGCTAAGCGGATTATTCTCGAAGAGCATTCGTCCTGCCTCTTCAGTCTGTCCTGCCAGAAAGAGTCGAATCATTTCGGGGATGTCGGTTTGAATCGGGCAGCCTTTGATTCGGCAAAGCGGCTTTTTGCATTGCAGACATCGACGAGCCTCGTTAATGACGTGTGCAGCCATAAATTTTTTCCTCCTAAAATATAATCGTTACGTGCAGTTTAAACCAATTCCGCGCAAAAGTCCACAACGCAAATATTTCGGTTGGTCGTCACGTCAAATCAGCTCCGTCAAGAATTCTTCAAAGGGCAAGCCGAAATTCCAGGGCAGATTTAATTTTTCGGCGTGAGCAATGCATTTGGCAACGAAGCCCGCCGCTTTAGGTGACAACGCAAATATTTCGGTTGGTCGTCACGTCAAATCAGCTCCGTCAAGAATTCTTCAAAGGGCAAGCCGAAATTCCAGGGCAGATTTAGTTTTTCGGCGTGAGCAATACATTTGGCAACGAAGTCCGCCGCCTTGCGTGTCGAATCGGTCAAAGTTTCGCCGTTGAGCCAACTTGCCGCCGCGACTGCAAAAAATGCATCGCCTGTGCCGGAACGATCGCCGCCGAGTTTTTTCGACGTGACCAGATTAATTTGCCCGTTGTCGAAAATAAAATTCGTGATGTTTGAATCGTCGTCGAAGTCGAGCGTAATGCCCGTGATGATGACGCGCCCGCCGCGAGTTTTCGCCGCAATGTTCGCCGCCATCGTTGCAAGTTCCGAATCGGAAATTTTTTCGCGATAAGGCGTGCCCAAAAGTTCACAAGCCTCGGTCAAATTCGGCGTGACAAGGTCTGCGAATTCCAACAGCTCGCGCATACGTCGGCACATTTCGCGCGTGTAGGACGCATAAATTTTGCCGTGGTCGCCCATAACAGGATCGATTATCACGACGGCGGGAAAAGTTTTTATCACGCGGCGAACGATTTCAATCTGCGCGGCGGAGCCCAAAAATCCCGTAGCGATTGCGTCGAAGGTCAACGAATTTTTCTGCCAGCTGTCAACGTAAGAATTCATGCGGTCGGTGAAATCGTCCATAAAATAATTTTTAAAGCCCGTGTGAACAGACAGCAACGCAGTCGGCAACGGACAAACTTGAATTTTCAGCGCGGAGATTATCGGCAATTCGACGGTCACTGAACAGCGTCCGAAGCCGGTCACGTCGTTAATCAGCGCAAGTCGTTTCTGGTTAAGCATCGTCTCTCCAATAAAATTTTTTAAAGCCCGTGTGAACCGATAACAAAGCAGTCGGCAACGGGCAAACTTGAATTTTCAGCGCGGAGATTATCGGCAGCTCGACGGTCACTGAACAGCGTCCGAAGCCCGTCACGTCGTTAATCAGCGCAAGTCGTTTCTGCTTAAGCATGGCGTTCAACCAAAATTTTTTTTGCAACGTCCTCGAATTCGCCGCGACCGTAATTGACGAACGGCACGATTGAAATTCCGCCGCGAGCATTGAAAATTCCTTCAACCTCCAGATAACGCGGCTGCAAGAGTTTAATCAAGTCGTCGGCTATCGTGTTGACAACGTCCTCATGAAAAGTTCCGTGGTTGCGGAAACTCGTCAGGTAGAGCTTGAGACTTTTGCTCTCGACCAAAAATTTATCGGGCACGTAGCGAATTTTAATCGTCGCGTAGTCGGGCTGATGAGTTATCGGGCAAAGGCAAGTGAATTCGTCGCTCGTCAACGTCACGAAATAATTTCTGTCGACGTTACGATTTTCAATCGCCTCTAAAAATTCGGGCGCGTAGTCGTATTTGTAATCAATAATTTTTCCTAAGCTTTTGAGTTCCATAAAATCTCCTTAACCAATTCGTCTGCCGTCAACAATTTGCGCGTCGGAAAGTCTTTGCAACACGTCCGAGAGTTTGTAAATCGCATCTGCGTCAACCGGTTGCAGTCCGCGCAACTTCAACGCAACTTTCATCGGCGGATTATCGATTGTGATCATTTCGCGATTGATAATCTGCGTGCTGGAAGGATAAACGAGACTCAAGCGAGCGTATTCGTTGCCGTCGGAGCCGCGAAATTTTTTGATGACAATCTTTGAACCAATCGGAACGCGCCATTCAATCGTGCCGGGCAATGTGTAATCTTCGACGCCGAGAGCCGACAAAATGCTTGAAATATTGCTGTCGTGTCCGCAAAGGAAACTGAACTTGCGACCGGGCGTATTGAGTTCATCGGAAATGACGGCGAGCAACGGACTTGCAAGAGCTTTTGAGCCGAGCGGGCGATCGAAGTTGCTGTTAATCATCAGTGAAGCAATTTTCGCCACGTCGCGCATTTCTGAATCGCTGTAAGAAACTTTTCCGTCGTAATAATCCATAAGCAAGGCGTCAGCGGCAAGACTAAGTTTTTTTAAGGTATCTTCCGCTTTCCATTCGACGACTTCCTTGCGAAGTTTTATCGAGTAATCGTTGGGATTAAATTTTTCGCCCGTAAGTCTTTCAACAGTTGCAATTTCTTTGCCGGTGTCGTTGAGTAATTTTTTCCAATTGGTTTCGGCGGAAAGTTTTTTCACAAGCGCGGGATCGGTTGCCGGCAAGAAGACTCTGTCCTTTTGTCCCAATGCGCGATGATATTCAATCGTGGTGTTGGCAATCGGAAATGCTCCTGCCGAAAAATATTTTGCCGTGGCGATTGTCCGTTGATAAGAATTTGCGTAGAAACGAACTTCGTCGACGGAAGGTTGAGCATTTTTCGGGAAGAGACCTTGAGCCCTTAACCGTGCCTCGAAGTATTGTCCCATCAACGTTTCCATTTCGCCGCCGCGCAGTGTCAAAAGTCCTCTGTCATCTCCTGCCTTGAGAGAATTGCGCAGATTGTGGCGACTGAATACGACGACTTGCTCCAGTTGATAATCCATTGCCTGCGCGACGGAAAAAAACGTTATCGCGACGACGAAGACAATCAACAGCGAGAAAAATTTTTTCATGTGAATCACTCCTTACAAGCCGAGATTCGGGACGGCGTTCAATGTTGAATCGGCGAAAATTTTTTCGAGCGACTGATAGTAGCCGCGACAGGCGATCATTGCGGCGTTATCGGTGCACAGAATTTTTGACGGGTAGAAAAATTTCAAGCCGCGACGTTCACAAGCAGTGCGCAAAGTTTTTTCGAGCGACGAATTAGCCGCGACTTATCACAGTCCGAGATTTGGAACGGCGTTCAATGTTGAATCGGCGAAAATTTTTTCGAGCGACTGATAGTAGCCGCGACAGGCGATCATTGCGGCGTTATCGGTGCACAGAATTTTTGACGGGTAGAAAAATTTCAAGCCGCGACGTTCACAAGCAGTGCGCAAAGTTTTTTCTAATGACGAATTAGCCGCGACGCCTCCTGCCAAAACAATTTGATTGAGCTTGAATTTTTCAGCCGCCGACAAAGTTTTTTCTGCCAATGTGTCGACGACGGTCTTTTGAAAACTCGCCGCAACGTCCGCCGTGTTAATCGATTTGCCTTTCATCTGCGCGGTGTTGAGAAAATTTAGAACCGCCGACTTCAAGCCGCTGAAACTGAAATCGTAGCCGTCAACTTTCGGGCGCGGGAAGTCAATCGCGTTTGCATTGCCGAGTTTTGCAAGCTTATCAATTTCCGGGCCGCCGGGATATGGCAAGCCCATAACTCGCGCGATTTTGTCGAAAGCCTCGCCTGCAGCGTCGTCGCGTGATTGTCCGAGCAACTCGAATTGATTGTAGCCGAGCATTTTGATTAGCGCAGTGTGTCCGCCCGAAACGACCAGCGATAAAAACGGCGGCTCCAATTCGGGTGCGCTGATGAAGTTCGCGAAAATGTGACCTTCCAAGTGATTGACGGCGACGAGCGGAATTTTCAGCGCGTATGCCAAAGATTTTGCCGCAGATAAGCCGACGAGTAATGCTCCCGCCAAGCCCGGTCCGAATGTCACGGCGATTTGATTGATGTCGCGCAGATTGACGTTTGCTTTTGTCAATGCCTCGTCGATGACCGGCATGATGTTGACGATGTGTTTGCGCGATGCGATTTCGGGCACGACGCCGCCGAATTTTTGATGCAACGGGATTTGCGTTGAGATGACGTTTGACAAGAGCTCACGACCGCCGCGCAGGACTGCCGCCGCCGTTTCATCGCAACTCGTTTCAATTCCCAGCGTTAAAATTTTATCCATTACCGAACCTCGCGATACAAAAATTAATCGGGACGCCTTGCGCAGAAAATTTGTTCTCGTATTCGGTGCGAATATTTTCGGGCGGCTCATCGGAATGCAAGTCGTTGGTCACGTCGCGAATGTTCATGCCCGCCAGTGCGAATTGCTCCAATGAAAAATCGAACAGCGCGCGATTGTCCGTCTTGAAGAAAATTTCGCCGCCGACCTTGAGAATTTGCCGGTACATGTCCAAAAATCTGATGTGCGTCAAGCGGCGTTTGGCGTGACGTTTTTTTGGCCACGGATCGCAAAAATTTATGTAGAGCCTGTCGATGACGTGTTCGCCGAAAATTTCCGTGATGTTGTTCACGTCGAAGACAATCAGCCGCACGTTCGATAAATTTTTCTCGCGAACTTTACGCGCCGCCGACAATACGCAAGTCTTTTCGACTTCAAGCCCGATGAAATTTATCTGCGGGTTGCGTTCAGCGATTTGCGTAATGAATTCGCCCATGCCCGTTCCGAGTTCAACGTAAAGTTGCCGCGCTGAATCGTTGCTTATCGGTTGAACGTCGCCGACCGTCACGAAGTCCGCGAACGCTTGCAATTTTTCGTCAGTGTGAGGCTTTTTCCTAAGCCGCAAAGTTTTTCACTCCTCAAGTCCGATTAAGTTTTCGGCGTGCATGAATATCGCCAATTTTTTTATGCCGTTCATGATTGAGCGATAATGTTCGGGCGTCAAAGATTGCGGACCGTCCGAGAGTGCTCGCGCAGGATTCGGGTGAACTTCCATCATCAAGCCGTCTGCGCCCGCCGCGATTGCCGCAAAAGCCATTGGTTTGACCATGCGCCATTTACCGGTGCCGTGACTTGGATCGACGATTATCGGCAAGTGCGACAGATGTTTGACAGCCGCGACTGCCGACAAATCCAACGTGTTGCGCGTGTAAGTCTCATAAGTTCTGATTCCGCGTTCACAAAGGACGACGTTGGGATTTCCGGCGTTCATGATGTATTCGGCAGCGTTAAGCCACTCGTCAATCGTTGCGGCAAGTCCGCGTTTCAAAAGCACGGGACGTTTGCATTTGCCGACCTCTTTAAGCAAGCCGAAGTTCTGCATATTCCGCGCGCCGATTTGCAACATGTCAGCGTATTCAACGACAGGAGCGATACCTTCGACGGTTGTGACTTCCGTGACGATTTTCAAGCCCGTAATTTCGCGAGCCTCCGCAAGATATTTCAAGCCTTCAATCTCAAGACCTTGGAACGAGTACGGCGAAGTTCTGGGTTTGTAAGCACCGCCGCGCAGGAATTGTGCACCGCCGTTCTTGACGATTTGAGCCGCCTTGAGAAGTTGTTCACGACTTTCTACAGCGCAAGGGCCTGCCATAACGACGGGAACATTTCCGCCGATTTTCACGCCGCCGACGTCGATGATGCTTGCTTGCGGATGAAATTCACGGCTTGCGAGTTTGTAGCTCTTTGAAATTGCAACGGAACTTTCGACGCCGGGCAATGCATCAATCGCGACGGACGCGAGCTTAGTTTTGTCGCCGATGACTCCGACGATTTTTTGTTGCGCGCCTTCCATAATCTTTGCGTCAAGACCGACGCTTTTTATCGCCTTAATGACCTCGTCAATGTTTTGCGAAGTCGCTTCGGGATTCATGATAATAACCACAAAAATCACTCCTACATAGTTACTGCGTTAAACGGCGATATTCTACCGCGAAACTTTGACATTGAAAAGCCGTTGCAAAAAAATTTTTCGTGACGCATTGCCTAAAAAATTTTTCGGTGATATAATTCCTGCCCGTCAAGCAATTACTCTCTGCTCGTTGAAAATTGACGAGCCGAAGACCGAAGGGGGTGTTTCAGTTGAGGAAGTACGAAGTTATCTTCATCATCCGTTCAATGGAAGAAGAGGCAACCAATGCCGTTATCGACAAGTTCTCGAAACTGATTGCGGCTAATGGCGGCAAAATCACTAAGGAAGACATTTGGGGCAAACGTCGTCTCGCTTACGAAATCAAAAAGGAAATCGAAGGCTTTTACGTTTTGTTCTACGTCGAATGTGAACCTGCTTGCGTTGCCGAATGCGATCGCGTCATGAAAATCACTGACGAGATTCTCAAGCACATGATTGTTCGTTCCGACGAGAAAGAGGCTGGCGATGAATAAGGTTTTTCTTTCCGGCAATTTGACGCGCGACGTTGAAGTTCGCTACACGCAGACCGGCATGGCTTATGCTCGCATGGGCATTGCTATAAATCGTCGCTCCAAAGACAACAAGGACGCTGTAGATTTTTTTAATCTTGTCGCGTGGGATAAGACTGCCGAATTTTGCGGTCGCTATCTTGGCAAAGGTTCGCGTGTTCTTGTCGAAGGAATGTTGCGGACTAATTCTTACGAGAACAAAGACGGCGTCAAAGTCAACACGGTAGAAATTTGGATCAACAACATTGAATTTGCCGGTTCCAAACGCGCTGACAGCTCAAGCGGCGATGATTATTCCAGACCCGCCAACGACAGCTATTCCAGACCGCGCGACACGCAACCTTACGACGAACGCAACAGTGCTCCGCCAAAAAGAAACGATTACGGATTCGGCGGCGAACCAATCGATCCCGAAGACACGCCGTTTTGAATTCACAGCTAAGGAGGATTGAAGATGCGCAGAGAAAGAGGTCGACGCCCGCGCAGGAAAGTTTGTGCGTTTTGCGTCGATAAAGTTGAGAAGATAGACTACAAAGACGCGGCAAAGCTCCGCCGTTTTACGACTGAACGCGGCAAGATTCTTCCGCGACGCATTTCGGGCAACTGTGCCAAACATCAGCGTCAAGTGACAATCGCCATCAAACGTGCACGCAACATCGCGCTCTTGCCGTTCACTGCCGACTGATTACAATTAGGAATTAGGAATTGTAAAATCATTTCACATTCCTAATTCCACATTCCTAATTGAAAAAAAATCCCTTGCCAAGAAATTGACGAGGGATTTAATTTTGTCGTGACGAGTTCATTTCAAATTGTCGCGGAAAAATTTATTGAGCTTATCGAACGGAATTTTATCGAGGTTGTCGTAAAGATCAATGTGATTCGCGCCGGGAATAATCACGAGCTCTTTGTTCGAGCCCGTCAGCTTTTTGAAGGCGTCTTCGGAAAAATATCGCGAGTGAGCTTTTTCGCCGTGAATTATCAGCACAGGATTTTTTATTTCGTCAATGTAAGTCAGAAGCGGCATGTTCATAAAGGATAAAGCCGTCGTCGTGTTCCAACCGGCATTTGAATTCAGAGAGCGTTTGTGATAGCCGCGCGGAGTTTTGTAGTATGCATAATAATCTTTGACGAACTGCGGCATTTGCGAAGGATCATCAACGACACCGCCTGCACGTGCATAAATTCCGTTCGCATAATCTTTGGTGCGTTGACGATTCAAATTTTCGCGGTTGGTTTGACGTTCGGCAGCAAGCGTCGCGGAGTCTTTGTCGTAGTCGAAATAACCGTTCGCCATAACGCGGCTCATATCGTACATCGTTAAAGAAGCTGTCGCCTTAATTCGCGTGTCAATCGCCGCAGCATTGAGAGCAATGCCTCCCCAACCGCAAATTCCGATTATGCCGATTCGATTCGCGTCGACGTTCGGCAACGTGGACAGGAAATCGACCGCCGCGCAGAAATCTTCGGTGTTAATATCGGGCGAGGCAACAAATCTCGGATAGCCGCCGCTTTCGCCTGTGAACGACGGATCAAATGCAATCGTCAAGAAACCGCGTTCAGCCATAATCTGCG
>CAMNPA010000045.1 GCA_946547205.1 uncultured Selenomonadales bacterium
CCTTATCGGCGGGCAAAAGTTCACTGCGATAATTTTTAATGCCGAGTTCAGCCGCAACCTTCGCGGCAATTTTCTCGCTGTCGCCCGTCAACATGAAAATTTTTTCGACGCCGGCAATTTGCATTTCGTCAACGGACTGCTTGGCGTGCGGCTTAATGGCATCGGAAATGACGACGTGCCCCGCGTATTCGCCGTCAACCGCAATGTGAATCACCGTGCCGATTTTTCGACAAGCAATCCATTTCGCGCCGACTTCGTCCATAAATTTTTCGTTGCCGACAGTGACAATTCGACCGTTGACCGTCGCACGAATGCCGCGCCCGGAAATTTCCTCAACGTTTTCAATCGTGCAATCGTCGCGTTCATTCGGATAAGCCTTGCGCAAGGAATTGGCTATCGGGTGCGTGCTGTAGCGTTCGACGTGTGCGGCAAGGTGCAAAAGTTCCGTCCCGCTGAAGTTGAGATTTTTGCTGTGAACGGCAACGACTTCAAAGACTCCGCGCGTCAATGTGCCGGTCTTGTCCATAACAACCGTCGTGACTTTCGAGAGCGTCTCCAAAAAATTTGAGCCTTTGATTAAAATTCCCGCGCGACTTGCTCCGCCGATGCCCGCGAAGAAACTCAACGGAATGCTTATCACGAGTGCACACGGACAACTTATAACGAGAAAAATCAGCGCACGATAAATCCACGTCAACCGGTCACCAAAAATTATCGGCGGGATTATCGCCAACATTGCCGCGCAGCTGACGACGATTGGCGTATAAATTCGGGCGAACTTCGCGATAAAATCTTCCGACTTCGATTTGCGCAAACTTGCATCTTCGACGAGCTCAAGAATTTTACTGGCAGTCGATTCGCCGAATTCTTTTGTCGTGCGAATTTTCAAGACGCCGTTTAAATTTATGCAACCGCTCACGACTTCAGAATCAACGCCGACTTCACGCGGCAAACTCTCGCCGGTCAAAGCGATTGTGTTCAATGTGGACGTTCCTTCGACAATCACGCCGTCAATCGGAATTTTTTCGCCGGGCTGAACGACAATCAACGTGCCGACTTCGACTTCATCGGGATCAACCTGCTCAAGTCCGTTGTCGCTCTCAATGTTGGCATAATCGGGACGAATGTCCATGAGCTCCGAAATATTTTTGCGACTGCGACCGACCGCGTAACTTTGAAACCACTCGCCGACTTGATAGAATAGCATGACGGCAATAGCTTCGTTGCAGTCTCCGTCGTCGTGAATTGCCAGCGCGAATGCTCCGAGCGACGCGGTTGTCATCAATAAATTTTCGTCCAGCCCGCGCAGATTTTTCAGTCCGTGAATCGCCTTTAGCAAAATGTCGCAGCTGATTATCAGATACGGCACCGCGTAGAGCAAAAATTTTCCGACGCCGTGAATTTCGACGATATTCAGCGCGATTAGCAATGCCGCCGCGATTATGATTCGTGCAAGATTTTTTTTCTGCTTGGCGTTCATAAAAAGATTTCACAGTCCTTTTCGACGCGCTTGCAATTTTCGCGGACACGTTCCATGACTTCGCGGGCGTCGACGCCGTCAACAAACTCGACTTTCATTTTTAGCGTCATAAAATTCACGACGGCATCTTTAACGCCGGAAGTTTTCTTCGCCTCAAGCTCCATCAAGTTCGCGCAATTTGCACAGTCCACGTCAATTTTGTATGTTTTTTTCACGTCAATCATCTCCTGAAAAATTTTATCAACTATATAGCACGGAGGATTTACAATGTCAAACGCTCAAATAAAACTCGTGCGCAAGTTGGCACAAAAAAAATTCCGCAACGAGTCGAAACTTTTTGTCGCGGAAGGTTTAAGGCTCTGCGAAGAAGTTCCGCCGTCGCAGATTGAGTTCGGATTTTTCACGCGGGACTTTGTCGCTGATGAACGGTCAAAGGCTCTGATTGAACGGCTGAAAATTTTGCAGGAAGTTCCGCCGTCAACGCTGGAAAAAATTTCCGATACGCAGACTCCGCAAGGAATTTTGCTCGTCGTGCGACAAAAGTTGTCGACACTTGCGGAAGTCGCGCAAAAAAAAATAATCGTCGTGCTTGACGGCGTGCAAGATCCCGGCAACGTCGGAACGATTTTGCGGACGGCAGAGGCGTTTAGTTGCGGCGTGGTGATGTTGGACGGCTCGGCGGAAATTTTTAACCCAAAGGTCGTTCGCTCGTCAATGGGCGCGATTTTTTATTTGCCGCTTGCCGTGACGACTTGCGACGAATTTTTATCGGCAATGACTTCGCGAGAAATTTTGGCGGCGGCATTGGACAGTTCAGCGGAAATTTATTCGCACCACGACTTCAGCAAAAATCAAGTCGCGATAGTTTTCGGTTCAGAGGCAGTCGGTGTGTCAAAAAAAATTCTCGACGTTGCCCAAAAAATTTTCATACCGATGAGCGGGCACGCCGAGAGTTTGAACGTCGCAACTTCCGCCGCAATAATTTTGTCCGAGGCAATCAGACAGTCGCTTACCCGGAGCGTGTCGGTAAAGTCGCATTGAATGAAACTGACAGCCGGCGCGCAGACGAATCAGTTAGGAGTTAGGAGTTTTAATTCCTAGTTCCTAATTGTTAATTGTTAAAGGCATTTTATCACGGCGCGCGACAATTTGCTTCGGCTTGAAGGAAATTTTTTGCGTCGAAAGAATATGCAAGCCGTGTGAAATTTTTTGCTTGAAGACGTTTTACGGAGGAATTTTTATGTCGCAGTTTGACAAACGAAATATTTCCATGATGATGGATTTTTACGAGATGACGATGGCGAACGGCTACTTTGTGCAAGGCGGAGAAAATACTCGCGTGGCGTTCGACGTGTTTTATCGCCGAAATCCCGACGCCGGCGGATTCGCAATCTTCGCCGGACTTGAGCAGGTCATTGAGTACGTGGAGAATATGCAGTTCAGCGCGAAGGACATCGATTATCTGCGCGGACAAAAAATTTTCAACGACGACTTTCTTGACAGCTTGAAGGACTTTCATTTTCGCGGCGACATCTACGCGTTTCCTGAAGGTACAATCATGTATCCAAATGAACCGTTCATGACGATTGTCGCTGATTTGATTGACGCTCAACTTGTCGAGACGGCGATCCTTGCGCAAGTCAATCATCAGTCGTTAATCGCGACAAAAGCCCGTCGGATTGTTCGGTCTGCGGAAGGTCGTTTCGTTTCTGATTTCGGCGCGCGACGTGCTCACAACATGGACGCGGCAACTTACGGAGCACGTGCGGCATTTATCGGCGGCGTCAACGGCACGGCAACAGTTTCAGCGGGACAACTCTTCAACATTCCCGTCAACGGCACGATGGCTCACAGTTGGGTTATGTATTTCCGCGACGAGTTCGAGGCCTTCAAAAAATACGCCGAAGTTTATCCCGACTCAACGACTTTGCTCGTCGACACCTACGACGTGATTGACAGCGGCATTCCAAATGCGATTCGCGTTGCCAAAGAAATTCTTGAGCCGCAAGGCAAACGACTTCGCGGCGTGCGGATTGATTCGGGCGACTTGGCTTATCTGTCGAAAAAAATTCGTAAGATGCTCGACGACGCCGGCTTGAACGACTGCAAAATTATCGCGTCAAACAGTCTCGACGAATTCACGATAACTTCGCTGATAAAGCAGGGCGCGGAGATTGATTCATTTGGCGTCGGCGAACGGCTTATCACTGCGAAATCGGAACCTGTCTTCGGTGCGGTTTATAAAATCGTTGCGGTTGAGGAGAACGGCAAATTTGTTCCGCGAATCAAAGTCAGCGAGAACGTTGAGAAAATCACCAATCCCGGCATAAAAAATATCTATCGCATTTACGACGAGACCGGGCACGCCGTCGCCGATATGATTGCGCTTTTTGATGAGCCCGTCGATTTGAGCAAGCCTTTCCGCTACGTCGATCCCGTCAAGCCGTGGAAGAATCGCCGCTTTGAAAATTTCACGGCAAAAAAATTGTCGCGGCTCTATGTCAAAGACGGTAAACGCGTGGAAAATTTGCCGACCTTGCATGAGATTCGCGATTACGTTAAACATCAGCTTGCCGACGAAATTTGGCAGGAAGAACAGCGTTTTGAAAATCCTCACCGCCATTATCTCGACATGACGCCCGATTATTACGATATGAAAATGACTTTGCTGCACAAGACGCGCTCGAACATTTAACGAGGTGAAAATTTATGTTAAAAGTCGCAGTGGTCATTCCGACGCACAAAGAAGAACTCAATCCGCTCGAACAAATTTCTCTCGCGCAGTGCCGAAAAGTTTTGGGACGTTATCCGATTATCTTCGCGATACCCGAAGGAAAAAATTTTTCGTGGATTCCCGAAGGCTCTCGCGTCATTCACATGCCGCACCTGGGACAAGGTCTCAATCATTACAACATGCTTTTGATGTCGCCAAATTTTTATACGGCGTTCGCGGACTTTGACTACATTTTGATTTATCACGTCGATGCATTCGTTTTCTATGACGCGTTGGAAATTTTCTGCTCGCTCGGCTACGATTATATCGGTGCTCCGTGGCCGTTGATGTACCGCAGACATTGGCGCAAAATGATTTCGTGCGTCGGCAACAGTGGCTTTTCACTTCGCAACGTCAAAGCGCATTACAATCTTTTAACTGAGCATCCTGATTTGATTGCCGCGTGGCACGAAAAAAATTTTCCGGAAGACATTTTCTTTTCTCATTGCGGTAAACGCGCGGATTGTGATTTTAAAGTCGCGCCGATTGACGTTGCCTATAAACTTTCTGCGGAGTTCAATCCTGCGCGTGTCGTCAAGAAAAATGGCAATAAACTTCCGTTCGGTTGTCACGCGTGGCACAATCACAATCCGGAATTCTACGTTGAACTTTTTCCGCAGCTCGGCTATGATTTGCGTCCTGTTCAAAACTTGCTAGATTTTTCCAAAAGAGATTTGAATAATTGGCTCACACATGCGGCAATGCAACGTTTGATTCGTCGAATTGAGCGCGGACAGTCAATCCTGCGCTGCTTGCCGACGAAACGTTTTGCTTCCGTGAGAGTGATTCGCCATCCGTTCGCGATGATGATTTTGGCGCGGCTTTTCATTGAAGATTCTTCGTTGAGCGACAAAATTTTTCTCTACACGCCCGACGAACAGGATATTTTGTTGCACGATTTGTCGCCGCAGAAATTGCCGCACTTGTTAATAACCATGGGGGGGGGTTATGACTTGAATTTGATTGCCGCCGTCGAACAAAAAGGTTTTGCTTACGGCAAGCGCGTCGTCTCGTTTCATCGCGAATATCTGAATCGTTGCGAAGAGCTTTTACACAAACTCGGCAAGTGAGGTGAACATTTTGTTAAAAGTTGCAGTGGTCATTCCAACTTACAAAGAAGAATTGACGCCGCTTGAAAAAATTTCTCTTGCGCAGTGCCGAAAAGTTTTGGGACGTTATCCGCTGATTTTTTTCGCGCCCGAAGGAAAAATTTTCTCGTACTTCGAGCCCGGCGATATGATTGCACATTTTCCGCCGCAATATTTCCGGAGCGTTGAGACTTACTGCAAGCTGATGATGTCGCCAAATTTTTACGAGACGTTCAGAGATTTTGAGTACATTTTGATTTATCAGCTCGACGCCTTTGTATTTTATGATGCGTTGGAAGAATTCTGCTCGCTCGGCTACGATTATATCGGTGCGCCGTGGCCTTATTATTCGTGGAGTGGTGCACGCAATCCGACGCCGCGCGTGGGCAACGGTGGTTTTTCTCTGCGAAAAGTTGCGGCTTGTCACAAACTTTTAACGGAATGCTCTGCTTGGCCGAATTGGAAAATTTTTCTTGAATACACCGAAGACGCGTTCTTTGCAATGTGCGGCGTCAGAGACGAGCTCGACTTTCACACTGCGCCCGTTGAAATTGCCAAAGTGTTTTCGATGGAACATTTTCCCGCACGTTTCTTGAAGAAATCTAAAAATAATTTGCCGTTCGGCTGCCACAATTGGCAAAGATTCAGCGCGGATTTTTACGTTGAACTTTTTGCACAGCTCGGCTACGATTTGCGACCTTTCAGAGCGCAGATGGGCAATGAGGATTATTCACGTCACATGCTCAATGGTCTGTCGAATTTGGCAATGGAACGCATGATTCGGCGTGCGGAGCGCGGACAATCGATTAGTCGCTGCTTGCCGACGAAACGTTTTGCTTCCGTGCGTGTATTGCGGGAGTCTCGTGCGATGAAAGTTTTGTCGCGGCTGATGTGCGAAGAAAATTTTTTAGCCGACAAAATTTTTATCTACGCGGAAAAAGATTGGCGCGATTTGATTCGTGACGTTGAGCGTGAAAATTTGCCGCACCTTGTCTTGACGTTGGACGCCGACGACGAACTGATAGACTTTATCGAACGCAAAGGACTTTCTTACGGCGAGCACGTCTTATCTTTTCAGCGCGAGTGCTTGAAGTATTACGAAAAATTTTTACGCAAGCTCGGCAAGTGAGGTGAACATTTTGTTAAAAGTTGCCGTGGTCATTCCGACGCACAAAGAAGAATTGACGCCGCTTGAAAAAATTTCTCTTGCGCAGTGCCGAAAAGTTTTGGGACGTTATCCGCTGATTTTTTTCGCGCCCGAAGGAAAAATTTTCTCGTACTTCGAGCCCGGCGATATGATTGCACATTTCCCGCCGCAATATTTTCGGAGCATCGACACTTACTGCAAGCTGATGTTGTCGCCAAATTTTTACGAGACGTTCAAAGATTTTGAGTACATTCTGATTTATCAGCTTGATGCGTTCGTTTTTTATGACGCGCTGGAAGATTTTTGCTTGCTCGGCTACGACTATATCGGTGCGCCTTGGCCTTATTACTCTTGGCGAAGTTTTATTCACGACAAGACGCCGCGCGTTGGTAATGGCGGTTTTTCTCTGCGAAAAGTCGAAAAGTTTTATAAAATTGTCAAGACCTTCGCCGCGTCGACAAAATTCAGATACGTTGTCGAAGAGTCCCTGGAAGACGGTTTCTTTGCAATGTGCGGCACGTTGAATCCGGAAATTTTTAAAATCGCGCCCGTTGAAGTCGCCAAAACTTTTTCGATGGAATGGTATCCCGATCGTCACGTAAAGAAACTCGGAAACGTTTTGCCGTTCGGCTGTCATAACTGGAACAAATTCAGCGCGGATTTTTACGTTGAACTTTTTGCACAGCTCGGCTACGATTTGCGGCCGTTCAGAGCGCAGATGGACATTTTGGATTATAACGAGCAGACAAAAATTTTGTTGACGGATTTGGCTTTGAAAAGATTGATTCGGCGTGCGGAGCGCAGACAGTCGATTAGCCGCTGCTTGCCGACGAAACGTTTTGCTTCCGTGAGAGTCTTGCGGGATTCTCGCGCCATGAAAGTTTTGTCGCAGCTGATTTGGGAAGAAAATTCTTTGACCGATAAAATTTTCATCTACACGGACGAAAACGGCTTGGATTTGCTGCGCGACGTTGAGCGTGAAAATTTGCCGCACCTTATCTTGACGTTGGACGATGACGACGATTTGATTGCCGTCATTGAGAACAAAGGACTTTCTTACGGCAAGCACCTCGTTTCATTTCGGCGCGAGTATCTGAAACATTGCGAAAAACTTTTCCACGGCTTAGGCAAATAAAAAAGGCGGTGAGTTTGAAGCTCATCGCCAAAATTTTTTTTCAGCTCAATAGTTTTCCGCGTTGATCTCGAAGAAACTTTGCGGGTGAGCACAGACGGGACAAAGATCGGGAGCCTGCGTGCCAACGACGATGTGTCCGCAATTTCTGCACTCCCAAACTTGAACGCCGGCTTTCTTGAAAACTTCACGCGCCTCAACATTTTTCAAGAGTTTGCGATAACGTTCCTCGTGATGTTTTTCAATCGCCGCGACGCCTCGGAATTGTTCTGCCAATTCGTGGAAACCTTCTTCGTCAGCCTCGCGTGCCATTCGCGCATACATGTCCGTCCACTCGAAATTTTCGCCGTCCGCCGCGTGCAAAAGATTTTCTT
>CAMNPA010000046.1 GCA_946547205.1 uncultured Selenomonadales bacterium
AGCCGCACGTCAAAACGCCGAGATTTTAGACAAGTCTCTGGTCTTCGAGGCAGTCAAAAATATTTTGGCGAGCAAACAAGCCAATGCGGGAATAAAGACTAAATCGCGGAGCAAACGTCCAACAATCAGCGAGCCGTGACAAGTCAAATGCCGTCTTCAAAATATCATTTGAGGTGATTAAAATTTTTACTCTCGAAACTTTTTTAGCCGATTCAACTCACAAGTCAACCATTTTTTCGCCCGCGCAGATTAATTTTCTCGAATCCAACGCTTACACCAAAATTATTCGCGACAAAGAAATTCCGTTCATAAAATGTCTCGTTCGCGGCAAAGAAATTCGTCTCACGCCCGAAGAAGCCGTCCGTCAAATGTTTATTCGCAAACTTATCGACGATTACGGCTACAAAACCGCTCAAATGGCTGTTGAACACCCGATTCACTTCGGCAGAGAGACTAAACGCGCCGATATTGTCATTTTTGAGCCAAATCACCCGACTACAGAGTATATCATCGTCGAAGTCAAGAAACCTAAGCTTAAAGACGGCAAGGAACAACTTAAATCTTACTGCAACGCTACAGGTGCGACTATCGGCGTATGGTCGAACGGCGAAAAAATTTCTTTTTACCACCGCAAAGACCCGAATTATTTTGAAGATATTCCCGATATTCCGCGCGAAAATCAGAAACTCAAAGATATTTTGACGGAGCGTTGGACTTTTGATTGGTTGGAAGCCAAAGACAAACTTTTAACCGAAAATAAAACGCTTGCCGACTTGATTCGCGAAATGGAAGATGAAGTTTTGGCAAATTCCGGCAAAGATGTTTTCGAGGAAGTTTTCAAGCTGATTTATACAAAACTTTACGACGAAATGATGAGCGGGCGCGACAGAAAACGTGTTTTGGAATTCAGAAACTACGGCGATACAGATTCCGGCTTGAAAGACACCATTCAAGATCTTTTTGACAGCGCACAGAAAAAATGGAGCGGAATTTTCCCGCTGAAAACAAAAATTGAACTTATGCCTTCGCATTTGGCTGTTTGCGTCTCGTCTCTGCAGAACGTCAAGCTTTTCAACTCGAATCTCGACGTTATCGACGATGCCTTTGAATATTTGATGACCAAATCGCAAAAAGGCGAGAAGGGACAATTTTTCACGCCGCGATATGTGATTGATATGTGCGTCCGTATGCTCAACCCAAAATCTTCCGAATCAATGATTGATACTGCCGCCGGTTCATGCGGATTTCCCATGCACACGACTTTTTACGTCTGGAAAAAAATTTTGGACTCGAAGGGCATTAAACAAAGTCATCTGTTCACCGCAGAAAAAAAGCCGCCCGAATGCGAGGATTACGTCAATGAAAACGTTTTCGCCATTGATTTCGATGAAAAGACCGTTCGCGTCGCCAAAACTTTGAATTTAATCGCCGGAGACGGTAAAACCAACGTTATTTGCTTGAATACGCTCGATTACGGTCGTTGGCACGAAGTTATCGGCGAATTTAATTGGCAGAAAAGTTATAACGCCGGCTTTCTGAAACTGATTGACTTTTGCGCTACCGAAAATGATTACAGCCAATTTAATTTTGATATTGTGATGGCTAATCCGCCGTTCGCGGGCGACATCAAGGAAGGGCAAATCATTACCAAATACGAACTCGGCAAGAATTCTCGCGGAAAATATCAATCCAAAGTCGGGCGCGACATTCTTTTCATTGAACGCAACCTTAATTTTCTCAAAAACGGCGGTCGAATGGCGATAATTTTGCCGCAAGGACGCTTTAATAACTCCAGTGACAAATATATTCGCGATTTTATTGCCGAACGCTGCAGAATTTTGGCGGTAGTTGGTTTGCACGGCAATGTTTTCAAACCGCACACTGGAACTAAGACGAGCGTGCTTTTTGTGCAGAAATGGGACGAAAAATTGTGTCCGCGACGCGATGATTATCCTATTTTCTTTGCAACAATGCGCGAACCGTCAAAAGACAATTCCGGCGAAAAAATTTTTGAAACTGCCGGCGGAAAACTCCTTCGAGACGCTCACAATCACACAATCGTTAAGCACGACCTGTTTAATCACGACGGAAAGACGCGCGACGGCATTGCGGAGGCTTTTATTGAGTTTGCCAAGCGCGAAGGGCTAAGTTTTTTTGAAAAAAGCTCCTTCGACGCCGCTAAATATCAAATTTTGTCGGAGGAGCTTGAATGTACGGAAATTTTTTTGTCATGGATTGTAAAAAACAATTTTGACTTCAGAATTGATAGCGAATACTTCCAAAAATGCTATTTGAAAGTTTATTCTCCTTCATTGAACAAAAATTTAACACTTGAAGACATTGCAATAGTAAAAGGCGGAAAAAGATTGCCTTTAGGCGAAAATTTTTCAACAGAAGGCACTCCATATATACGAGCCGAAGACGTAAAGAATAATTTTGTTGACTACTTGAACTCTCCAAGAATATCAAAACGAGTTTATGAGCAAATAAAACAGTATCAGACCAAAAAAAATGATGTTCTTTTAACAATCGTTGGTTCTATTGGAAATGTCGGTTTCGTAATGTTTGACTTAGATATTTGCAACCTAACTGAAAATTGCGTTCGACTTGAATCAAAAAAAGTTAATCCTTCTTACTTGTTTGCTTATTTTCTTTCAAAATATGGTAAGATACAGATTGAAAGAGAAAAAGTTGGAACTGTTCAACCTAAATTAGCAATAGAACGAATTAAACGATTCAATATCTTTGTTCCGTCAGTCATATTTCAAATCCAAATCGAAAATACGATAAAATCAGCGTACGAAAAATTAAAGCGAGCCGACGAAAACTATCACGCGGCGGAAAAAAACTTATCAGAGGCATTGAACTTGGAAAAATTCACTCCGAGCGAGGAAAATGTTGCGATAAAAAGTTTCAGCGCGTCATTTATGGCTAGCGGACGCCTCGACGCAGAATTTTATCAGCCTAAATACGATGACATTGCTAAAAAGCTTGCTGAACTTTCGGGCGGGCGACGTATTAAAGATTTTTTCAAACTCGTTAAAGATATTTGCGACCGCCGCGCAGATTTTTACAAATACGTTGAAATTGGCGATGTGAACATTTCAAACGGCGTAGCGGTTGCGAATTTGATTGCGACAGACGAATTGCCCGACAATGCAAAGATTATGACGCAGAATGGAGATATTCTTGTTTCAAAAGTCCGACCGAACAGAGGAGCAGTCGCCATCTTGCGCGAAAATGATTTACTTGTTAGCGGAGCGTTTGCAGTTCTTCGTTCAAGTAAAAATTTTTCAAGTGAAGTGTTGCAAGTCTTACTTCGGACGAAAATTTATCGCGATTTAATGCTTAAATACAACGTCGGCACGTCATATCCAGTCATAAAAGACGACGACGTATTAAATTTGCCGTTACCTGTGGTTTCGATAGAAATACAAGAAAAAATCGCCGCACAGGTTATCGAATCATTCAGACTGCGTAGCGAATCGGAAAAACTTTTATTCAAAGCTAAATTGGCGGTAGAAATGGCGATTGAACGCGACGAGGACGTTGCGACAGAAAAATTCTTTGCATAATCGATTTGAATTGTTATAATGACGGAAAATTTATCAGAGGTGAACATTTTGAGAGCAACACAACTTTACGCGCCGACGTTGCGAGAATCTCCGGCGGAAGCAGAACTTGTCAGCCATAAGCTCATGTATCGCGCGGGACTGATTCGCAAGGCGGCAGGCGGCTTGTATTCGTACTTGCCACTCGGTTGGCGCACGATGAAAAAAATCATGCAGATCATTCGCGAAGAAATGGATTCGGCGGGCGGACAAGAAATTTTAATGCCAATCGTGCAGCCGGCGGAAATTTGGCAGACTTCGGGACGTTGGGCAGTCTACGGGCCGGAAATGATGCGGCTAAAAGATCGTCACGGCAGAGAATTCGCATTGGGTCCGACGCATGAAGAAATGATAACGACGCTGATTCGCGATGAAGTCCGTTCCCATAAACAACTGCCGCTGATGCTTTATCAAATTCAAAATAAATATCGCGATGAAATTCGTCCGCGCTTCGGATTGATGAGAAGTCGCGAATTCGTCATGAAAGATTTGTATTCGTTCGACAAAGACGTTGACGGCATGAACGTTTCGTATCAGAAAATGTACGACGCTTACACGAAAATTTTCACGCGTTGCGGACTGAAGTTCCGTCCTGTCGAGGCTGACAACGGCGCAATCGGCGGCGGACACTCGCACGAATTCACGGTGCTTGCTCCCAGCGGCGAAAGTTCCATTGCCTATTGCGAAAGTTGCGATTATGCCGCGTCCGACGAGAAAGCCGAGCTCAAAGTCATCACAGCCGACGTTGAAGAGCTCAAGCCGCTTGAAAAAGTTTCGACGCCCGATTGTCACACGATTGAGCTTGTCAAAAATTTTTTGAACGTGCCGATTGAAAAGACGATTAAAGCCGTGGCGTTCATGGACGACGACGAGCGATTGATTCTGGCATTTGTGCGCGGCGACCACGAAGTCAACGAGATTAAAGTTTTGAACGTCGTCGAAGGTGCGAATCATCTTTACATGGCGGAAGAAAAACTTATCAACGCTGCAAATTCCTGCGCGGGCTTCATGAGTCCAATCGGTCTCAATGACAAGGCGATAATCATTGTCGACCAAACCGTTATGGAAATGTACAACGCGGTTGCCGGTGCCAATGAAGTCGACGCGCATTTTATCAACGTCACGCCGCGCAGAGACTTTGACGCCGAAAAAATTCACGTCGCCGATATTCGCATGGTGCAAGCCGGCGATCCTTGTCCGAAGTGCGGAAAGCCGTTGCACATGACGCGCGGAATTGAAGTCGGGCAAGTCTTCACGCTCGGCAAAAAATATTCGCAGGCTCTCAACGCGACATTCCTTGACGAAGACGGCTCCACGAAAACTTTTGAGATGGGCTGCTACGGTATCGGCGTCGGACGAACAATGGCGGCGGCTATCGAGCAGAACAACGACGCGGACGGAATTATCTGGAATAAAAACATTGCTCCGTTTGAAGTCGTTGTTGTGCCCGTCAATGCAAAAGATTCTGCGCAACTTGAATTCGCGGAAAAAATTTACGACGAGCTGAAATCTGCGGGTGTTGACGTTTTGCTTGATGACAGAAAGGAACGCGCCGGCGTCAAGTTCAAGGACTGCGACCTGATAGGGTATCCTCTTCGCGTGACGGTCAGCCCGAAAACTTTGCAAAGCGGCAATGTTGAAGTCAAAGTTCGTCACAGCGGCGAGTTCATGACTTTTGCCCGCGCAGATGTCATAAAAAATATTTTGGAGCTGTTGAAGACGCTGTAACGGCTTGTTGGCAGTTAGGGACGAGGAGCTTTGAATTGGTTCCTCGTTCCTAAAATTTTTTTCGGAAGGATTCAAGTTATGGAAGATTTTATTTCAAGATTCGGGCTGACAATATTTTGTTTAATCGTCATGGTTGTATGGTTCCTGCAAGCGTTCCCCAAATTTAAGCGTTACGTTGATGAAAATCCGTTTGGCGACTACGAACAGCCGAGTACCGCATCGGTTTTGGGAGTTTTGGGCACTTTCATAGGTATTGCGTATGGTCTTTGGAATTTTGATTCTTCGCCTGAGGCAATGCATAATAGCATTGAAAATCTTTTGAGCGGAATGACTACGGCATTTTTCACTTCGATTATCGGCATGGGAATTTCTCTCGGTTTAAAAAATTATCAAGCAAACGCGCAGAAAAATTTTAAACAAGCCGTCAAGCCCAATTCGACAATCGCCGACTTGATTCAATATCTGCAACAAGCCGACGCCGAAAAGTCCGCGCAGTTTAAACACTTGGAAGATGTTTTGCAAGCCAACAACGACAATATCATTCGTGCGCTTGAAGAATTCGGAAAAAATCTGTCGGAAAACAATGCAAAGATTTTTATCGACGCGTTAAACGAAACGATGAAAGATTTCAACCAAAAACTCACTGAACAGTTCGGAGAAAACTTCAAGCAGCTGAATATTGCCGTCGGACGTCTTTTGGAGTGGCAAGAGAATTATAAAGCGACGCTTGAACGCATTACGGAAAATCTGCAAGCAACTTTTGAAGGAATTGACGCCGTAAAAAATTCTGTCGCCAAAATTGAAGAATCCGCCGCCTCGATTACGAAGAGCAGCGAACAAATTTTAAATCTTATCGTCACTGCCAACATGTACGAGCAAAAACTCCGCCAAGTTTTGAGCGAAATTCAATCCGTCAGTAAAAATACTACAGAATCAATCGACGATTTAACAACGAGCATGAATGACGCCATAAACAACGCAAACGAAATGACGCAAAGAATTTCTGCGACGACAAACACGGCTCTGAATAGAATTGCCGACACGACCAATCAAACAATCGCTTCGATGCGGAAGATGTCCGACGACCTCAACCGCGAATCATTCAAGATAACGTCCGAGACCATTTCAAAAATGGATGCAATGATGAAACAGAATGAGGAAGACTTCAGAGAGTCGCTTAAAACGCTCGGAAAGGCAATGCTGCAGATTTCAAATAAATTCGCGCAAGATTATACGCCTTTGGCAGAAAGATTGAGAGAAATTGTCAGGATAGCGGAACAAGTCAAATCCAAAGGAGGCGGCTTGTTTTGAAAAACCGCGACGCTCATTGGATGTCAATTTCAGATATTATGTCCGGGCTCATGATTGTTTTTATGTTTATCGCAATCGCATTCATGATGCAGGTACAAAATGAACAGCGGCAGAAAAACGAGATGATTTACAACTACGCCGTCATCAAACACAAAATTTATCTGTCGTTGCTTGAAGAATTTAAGAATGATTTGCCGAAATGGGACGCGGAACTTGACGAAAAAACTTTGACGATAAGATTTAAAGAGCCGGACGTTTTATTCGGCGTCGGTTCAGCTTTTTTGACGCCAAAATTTCAAGAAATACTCAACGACTTCCTGCCGCGATATATTTTCGTGATTTCTCAAGACGAATACAAAGATTATATAGAAGAAATACGAATCGAAGGGCACACGGATCCTTTTTGGGCAGGAGCCGCGACACGTCAACAGGAATATTTAAACAACATGGAGCTTTCGCAGTCACGGACGCGAGCAGTTTTGGTTTACGCGATAAATATGCCCGCCTTGCAAGAAAAATTGGAATGGATTATCCGCCGAATCACAGCCAACGGTTTATCTTCAAGTCAGCCCGTGATGTTCGACGGAAAAATTGACGCGAAGCTTTCAAGGCGAGTTGAATTCAGAATCCGCACGAGAGCCGATGAAAAAATGAACGAACTTGCGGAAGGAATTGTTCACAATGGAGAAGATTGACTTTTTGAACTGCGCCGAATTCAAATTGATAAAAGAACTCATGGGAATATCCGACGACGACAAAACGAACTTCACGATTGAGATTTCTGCGGACGACCCGAACCTTGAAATATCGCCGGACGGAATTACTTACAGAGGGCGCAGAGTAATTTTGTATATTCGCGACCAAGCTCAATACGGCGACAAAAAAAGTGAATATAAATTTCACGTGCTCGACTGCGCGACGTTAAAAACAATGCGTAATCGGAATCGCTACGGTAAATACGTCGTTTCACATGAGACAACCGGAAAATTCAAGGTAAATCGAATCATAAATAATCGTCCGACAGAGAGCGAAGAAGAATTGCACGTTTGCAAGAATTGTCTGCGGCGATTGAATCGGCAAGGATACTGTTTCGCTTACGAGGATTTTTCCATTGAAGAATTTTTCAAGGTCATGAATGAAGACAACAGCGGAAATTTTTCGTATTTGCCCAATGAAAATGATTTGACCGCTCCGCTAAATGTTTATCCGGTAGTGTAAAATGGATTGTGTAAGTAAGAGAGCACAATCCTTTTTTTGATAT
>CAMNPA010000047.1 GCA_946547205.1 uncultured Selenomonadales bacterium
TGGCGATAACGGGCTTGAGATGTTCGCTGATGGCGTTGGCAATGTAAACGTCGCCCTGCGTCATTGCGGCGGCTATCATGTAAGTTCCGGCTTCGATTCGGTCGGGAATTATCGTGTAGTCTCGGGCAATTAATTTTTTCGCGCCTTCGACTTTGATGACGTTGGTTCCGGCTCCGCGAATCTTTGCGCCCATAAGGTTGAGATAATTTGCCAAGTCGACAATCTCCGGCTCCTGCGCGGGATTTTCGATGACGGTTTGACCTTGTGCCATTGACGCCGCCATTAAAATATTTTCGGTCGCGCCGACTGACGGGAAGTCAAGATAAATTTGAGCACCTTTCAAGCCTTCGGGAGCAACAGCCTCAATGTAGCCGTGCCCGATAGAAATTTTTGCGCCGAGAGCTTCAAAGCCTTTCAAGTGCAAATCAATCGGACGAGTGCCAATCGCGCAACCGCCGGGCAGTGAAATTTTCGCTCTGCCGAGTCGTGCAAGCAGTGGTCCCATAATCAAAAACGATGCACGCATTTTGCGAACGAGATCATATGGCGCGGTTATATTTTCAATCGTCGAGGCGTCGACGAAGAGTTGACTTTTAGCGGGCTCATGGCGGACAGTCACGCCGAGCGTCCGAAGAACTTCACTGATTGTGCGAACGTCGTCGAGGTTTGGCACTTCGTCCAAGCAAGTTTCTTTGTCTTGACCGAGGAGCGTTGCCGCAATGACGGGAAGGACAGCATTTTTCGCGCCGCTGATTTTCACGGTGCCGCTCAATCTGTTGCCGCCCTTTATGATAAGTCTCTCCAAAATTTCAAACCTCCTTGTCAGGTTGGCAGATGTGAAACTATCAACCTAAACTTTTTCCACGTTGAGAGTCGTGCGCATGACGTTATCAATTATATAGTTCGTGTCAACCTTGCTGTCTGCTTTCTTGAAAGGCTTGCCGTCTTTCTTCATGCGTTCTTGAATGCGTTTTGCCTGCGCGATGCCCTTGCGAATTTCTTTATCGGTTTTCGCCGAGCCCGATGAGCCGACTTCAACGACGAGCTGATTATTTCTGCTGGCGTTGAGAATTTTTTTAATCTTGTCGTCGTAGCTCTGATTTGAATCGGCGGTGATGACTCCGGAAGACGACGCTTGATTGACGGGCACAAGTCCGCCGCCGTGAATTTCAAGCGACAAAAATCCGGGACTCGATGTCAAAGGAACTGTGTAAGGCACGATGACTTTTTCGACGGGCTTGCGATAAGGTTGCAGTTCGACGACCAAATTGACAGTCTCGCCGGGCTTGACGTTCTTTTTTTCGGGCTTAATGGAAATGATTGACGCTGTGCGCCGTTCCGTGTCAAACGAAATGTTCACGTCCACGCCGAAAATATTCGACTCTTCCTTCGCGTTCGAGCAGATGAGATTCAAAGCTTGCATGAGTTCGACGACAGCGACTTGCCCGACGTCCGTTGAGTTGTAAAAAATATTTTTGCGAACGAATTTGCCGCCGTCAACGACGTTTGTTTTAATGCTGAATTCAAAATCAACGGTGCTCTCCGCCAATGAATCAGCCATTTTGCTAAGTGCGGCGTAGGCAACAGACGCGCTGAGTTTCGGAATGAGATTTTCGTTATAAGCAATGATGACGTTAAAATTTTCCTGCTTGTCTAATGTGGTGTCTTTGACGTTGACGGTGACGGGCACGACAGCCGGGAATGTTCCCAAAACTCCTGCGATACCCGATTCGCGATCTTGATTGATTCGCCCGATAATGCGACCGACATCCGCGAGCTTGACGCCATTGCCCGTGAGACCCGTGACCGAACCGATAACGGCGGCATCAGTCATGAAATAATTAACGTTGCCTGTGTGCATGAACGAATGTCCGAACGCGAGAATTTTTTTGCCTTCAACAGCAGTGACAGTTCCCGTCGCGCCGAGCAAAAAATCGCCGTAGACAATGGCGACACCGAGCGGAGATCCGGGCTCAAGCGTCGCGTTCAGTTCGATTCCGCGTTCAATGATTTTTGGAGACGTTTGCAAATTTTTTCCGTTGAGCGTTTGAAGTTCGCGTTGCAAAAATTTCGTGCTGTTCGTGTCAAAGCCGTTCAAATAAAACGCGCTGACCTTTTCAGCTTCGGGAACAGATTTAGTCGCGTCGTCTTTCTTCTGAAACGTTTGCAAATTTTTTCCGTTGAGCGTTTGAAGTTCGCGTTGCAAAAATTTCGTGCTGTTCGTGTCAAAGCCGTTCAAATAAAACGCGTTGACCTTTTCGGCGGGCGCAGATTTTTCATCGGCGGAAGTTTTATTTTCTTCGGCAACGTCTGCCGGTTTAGTCTCGTCGTCTTTTTTTTGAACGTTTGCAGCTCTGAAATAGTTGACCTGCGCCTTCGGGTCGGGCAACTTCCAAAGTTCGAGCATGTCTTCAATCGGCGTGATGAACACGGTAAAAGTGTCCATGTCTTTTAACGTGGAAGCGAGTGCTCCGACAAGTTTGCCGTCAATGTAAAACGGAGAGCCGCTCATGCCTTGAACAATGCCGCCTGTCCGTTTCACAACGTCGCCCGTAACTTTTGCCATGATGAGCCGTTTGGAGCCTTTGCCTTCGCTGGTCAAGCCGACAATCTGCACGTCGAAATTTTCGATTTTGCCGGAGCTGTCAATGACTGTATAAGCTTTGCCGGTCATTCCGCTTTTCAGTTGGTCGAAGGGAAAAATTTCGGGCATTGCCAGAGCCGGGCGCGGCGCGATTAAAATTGCGGTCAAGATAATTAAAAATAATTTCGTGAACAATCTTTGCAAGTCTTTCAACTCCATTCCGGGACGTAAAATTTTTCTATGCTCTGCAAATTTTCGAGCCATCAGTTTTGTCGCTGACACTCTCCTTTCCAATTATCGTGCGCAAATAAAATTCTAACGTGATATTAATTCCTAGGCGAATATATCTATTATCGCCCGAAATGTCAATCAGCAATTCTTTAGAGCCGTTGCGCGCGGGCAAAAAACGCTTGAAAAAATGCAGCCTTTCGGTTAAACTCGTTCGCACATGATAAAAAATTTTTCGGCGGTGATTTTGGCAATGGTCGTAGAAATTATCAGCGTCGGCACGGAAATTTTGATGGGCAACATTCTCAACACGAACGCTCAATATTTGGCGAAACGTCTTGCTCATTTGGGATTCGATTGCCACTTTCAAACGGTCGTCGGCGACAATCCCGCGCGTATCAAATCTGCGCTTGACGTTGCATATTCGCGGGCTGATGCTGTGATTATGACCGGCGGTCTCGGTCCAACGAAAGACGACTTGACGAAAGAAATGCTCATGGAATATTTCGGCAAACGTCCTGTTGTCGACGAGCAAGTTTTGAATTTTTTAGAAGAGCGCGCGCGTGCAAGAGGCTTTGAAAAACTTTCCGACGGCATGAAAAAGCAAGCGATTGTTCCCGCCGATTCGCTGATTCTGTACAATCATCACGGCACGGCTCCCGGTTGCGTCATGGAACGCGACGGCAAGATTTGTATTTTGTTGCCCGGTCCGCCGAAAGAAATGCAACCGATGTTCGAGGAATGTTGCGAGCTTTATCTCAACGGCAAGCGCGATAAAATTTTCGTGTCGATTATCATTAAGTGCGTGAGCAAATTCGACGCGCCGATTTCCATTGTCGGAGAGTCGCCCGTTGCAGACAGATTGAACGAACTTTTGGACGGCGTCAATCCGACTGTCGCCACATACGCCAAGGAAGACGGCTGCATTGTTCGCGTGACGGCGGCGGCTAAAAATCACGACGACGCTCTGAAAATTTTAGAACCGATTGTTGCGGCGTGCAAAGAACGTATCGGCGAGAAATATATTCAATACGTCAAAGAAGACGTTGATTAAAGGAGTGAAGCAACTATGATTATCGTGACCGGCGGCGCAGGATTTATCGGCTCAAATATCGTCCGCGCACTCAACGAACGCAGTCGCACCGACATTATGATTGTTGACGATTTGAACGGCGGCGACAAATACAAAAATCTCGTCGGACTGCGTTTCATGGATTATCAGCACAAAGACGACTTCCTAAAACTCGTGACCGGCAACGCGACTTTCGGCTCAAATGTTGAGGCGGTTTTTCATCAAGGCGCGTGTTCAGATACAATGGAATACGACGTGAACTTCATGATGCGGACGAATTACGACTACTCTAAGGAGCTGTTGAGATTCTGTATTCGCAAACAAATTCCGCTGATTTACGCGTCGAGCGCATCGGTTTACGGCATGGGCAAGAAAGGTTTTCGCGAGGACGAGGCTTGTGAGATGCCGCTCAATCCCTACGCGTTTTCAAAGCTGATGTTCGATCGATACGCACGACAATTTTTTAACGCGGCAAAGAGCAAAGTTATCGGCTTGAGATATTTTAACGTCTTTGGCCCGCAAGAAAATCACAAAGGAAAAATGGCGTCAATCTTTTATCAGATTTATCGGCGCATGAAACTCGGCGGCGGTCCGCGACTTTTCAAAGGCACTGACGGCTACGGCGACGGCGAACAGAAACGCGACTTCATTTACGTTAAGGACGTGGCGAAAATAAATTTGTGGTGTCTCGAAAGCGATGTTGCCAACGGAATTTACAACTGCGGCACCGGGCACGCGCACACTTTCAACGCCGTTGCCAAAGCGATGATTGAATCAATGCATTCAAAAATGCGAACGACTTACTGCGATTTTCCCGACGAACTGCGCGGCAAGTATCAGAGTTTCACGGAAGCGGACATGAAAAATTTGACGGCGGCTGGCTACAAAGGCGGCTTTACAAATTTTGTTCTCGCTGTCGAAGAATATTGCAGATTTCTTGACGCAGGCGGCTATTATCAATTAGGAATGAGGAATTAGGAATGAGGAATTGAGAATGAAAAAAATTCTGGGCACAACATTACTCGCGATGACTTTGCTACTTCCGACGACGACTTTTGCCGCGCAGAGTGAAATAAATTTGCCGACGTTCAATTTAAACGGCGAACTGTCTGTAATGAAAGCTCTCAATCAGCGTATAAGCAGCAGAAACTTTATCGACAAAGATTTGACTGCCGAACAGCTTGCGAAAATTCTTTGGGCGGCGAACGGCGTCAATCGCTACGACACTCAAAAGCGCGTCAATCCTGCGGCATTGGGCATTTATTCCGTCGAAGTCTACGCCGTCACTCGCGAAGGCATTTACCTTTACGACGCCGAAAATCACAAGCTCAAGCTCGTTGCCGAAGGCGATTTCCGCTCCTTGACGACGACAGGTCAAAGTTTCGTTGCAAAGGCTGCCGTCAATTTGGTTTATGTTGAAACGCCGGACGTTTGGTCAAATGCTCGAAAAACTCTGCCGCGTGATGCTCAAATCTCGTTCGCGAATATTTCAGTCGGTGCAATGGTGCAAAGTGTCGCTCTCGCCGCGCAGACTGAAAATCTCGGCAACTGCGTACGCGGCTCAATCAATCGCGCCGAATTCGCAAAAGTCGCCAAGCTCTCTGACGGGAAAAATATTTTGCTCGCGCAGAGTGTCGGCTTTGTCAACTAGAAACCGGAAGTTGTTGGTAAATTGCATTCGGCGTGTCGTTGCTTTTAATTTTTTTAGGATCTACTTTTTCTTTGTCGGCGTCAAAGAAAAAGTAGCAAAAAGAAAGACGCTTTCAACCGGCACGACGCAATCCTGCGTCTAACGCCGGCGGCGCGCGTCCATGCGCGCCGGGTCTCAATTCTATTCGATGTGATTTTTCCAACGCGCTCTAGTGATAAAAAATTTATTCGGAGGTGAAGTTATGATTATCAAAAAATTTTTCGGCGTGTTGCTCTTGATGGCGATTTTAATTTTGCCGCAAACCGTTTCCGCCGAAAAAACCGACTGGTACGACAGGAATTACAATTTCCACAACATCAGAAGCATTATCGTTTTCGACGCGACGTTCAGTCAAAATTACGGCTACGGCGATTCGATTGAGTTGCGCAACCTGCAGGACAGTTTCACGCAAGATTCTCGCAAGCTCAAATGCAACGTCATCACAGAGGCGCAAGCTCGTCGTGACATCGGCTATCGTATCGGCATGAATCTCGATTCGCTCGCCTATTCAAATCCGCTGGAAGCTCGACGAATCATCATGCAAAACGCCTACATGATCGCCGACGCGTGGATTATCGGCAACGTCGACAACATGCAGAACACTTACTACGTTCAACCGGCGCGCACTGTTTGGGAATCAAGACGCGAGACGCGTACTTATCGTGACAGGTATGGCAATCGCCGCGAAGACGTTCGTTACGTTCAAGTTCCCGTGAATTATCCGCCGCGCCGTGTGGACGTGACATCAGTTCAAATGACGCTTGAACTTCACGAGGCAAGAAGTGGTGCTCTCATTTTCGCACGCAAAGACGTTCGCGACCGCGAGGACTTTCAAGCTCAAAAGGGAATGCTCGGCAGAATTTCTAACTCGTTCTTTGAAGACGTCGGCAAAAAAATCAGATGATATTTAAGGAGGAATTTTTGTGAAAAAAATTTTTAATCTGGTCACGCGCTTGAGTTTGGCATTGCTCTTAATCGCAGTGATCTTTCCCGCCAAATCATTCGCGGCGGACAATCCCGAATCAGAAGGCATCAAGGCTTTCCGTCAAGCGTTGAAGTCAGATTCGGACGCGATGGACAGAATTTTTCGGCAGGATATTTTCTTCGCGTCACCGTTCGTAATGAGCGAACTCGACATTTACGGCACCGTCAACGGCACGGAATTTCGTTCGACCGGCGATTTGTCGATTTGGGTTTATAAAGACGACGGCTCCGAAGATGAAACGATTATTCCCTATTATCTCGTGCAGAACGAAAAAGATATGACGATTTATTTCAAGCCCGATAAGCAGTGGCAAAAATTCACGGCACCGAGCATTGCCGCCGCCATCACCGATATGGTTGCCACGCCGAATGACGCCGAGATTGAAGAAATTATCGCCGGCACAAAGGAAGTCACGATTCTTCAGGACAATAAATATCGCCGCACAATGCTCGTCACGCTCAATGGCGATTATGTTGCCGATTCGCTCAAGAAACTTTCCGCTGAAAATCCCGCCGACAAAGGCACCGCCGAGGACAGCGCAATGCAAGAAACGTTCTTGAAATATATGGATACGGCTCTTCGCAAGGCTGACGTGTGGTACATGTGGACGATTGACAAGCGCGATTGGCACACCGTTCAAATGCAATACAATTTCTCCGGCATTATCCAAGAACTTGCACGCGCCGCACTTAACGACCCGAATCAGCAATGGCCCGACGAAATCAGCAACATGCTCGAAACTGTCGCCTATTACAGCGAGATTCGCGCCTACACGACTTATCCTGCCGATCCCGCCGCCAAAAAGAAATTCGACATTCCGAAGAACGTTCTCAAAGCCAAGCCCGTCAAAGATATGGTAAAGGACGTTAAAGCCGCAAAATAATTTCGCTCCATAAAAAAACGCTTGCAATTTGAAAAGCTATCTGCTAAAATTGCAAACGTTTTCGGGATGTAGCACAGTTTGGTAGCGCGCATCGTTCGGGACGATGAGGTCGCAGGTTCAAGTCCTGTCATCCCGACCAACACTGACATTTTCAGGCGGAGGCTCAAAGCTTCCGCCTTTAACGTTCAAGGAGGCATTATGAAAAAAATTTTTGTGAGGTTGCGCCATGGAAATTAAAGAATTCGATAAGGTTTTATTGAAGACGGGCGATACTGCTTACATAGTTGACGTTTTAAAAGCGGGCGTCGCGTATGTCGTTGACGTTGATAAAATCGACGGCGATATTGAAACGACAATCGTTGAGCAAAACGATATTGAGAAGGTGTTATCATGAAAAAAATTTTTATCGCGGCGATTGCTCTGCTGATTCTCGCGGGCTATGC
>CAMNPA010000048.1 GCA_946547205.1 uncultured Selenomonadales bacterium
CTGGAAAAATTGGGCATCGTCACGAAATACGACCTGCTGACGCATTACCCGCGCAACTACGAGAATCACAGCAGCTTAACAAAAATCGCTGACATAATCGAAGGCGAAAACGTTGTGCTTGTCGGCAGAATTTACGGCTTGACTTCGCGCGAGATTCGGAGAAATTTAACAATCATCAATGCAATTCTCGTTGACAATACCGGGCGAATTCAGCTGACGTGGTTTAATCAAACGTGGTTGCTCAATAAGCTCAAAGACGGTATGCGACTGCTCGTTATCGGCAAGGCGGCGTTCAATTCGTGGGCTCAAAGCGTGACCGTCAACCAAATCCAAAGCTTTACGATACTTGAGCCGAACGAAGAGCCGCAACTCGGCATCACGCCCGTTTATCCGTCAACAGCCACGATAACGCAACAAGTCTTCCGTACGGCGATGAAAAATCTTCTGTCGTCAATGCCGACGCTGAAAGAAATTTTGCCGCCAAAACTTATCCGCGAACAAGATTTAATTCCGCTTGATTCGGCAATGAGAAATATTCACTTCCCGAAAGATTATTTTGCACTCGACGCGGCAAAACGACGTTTGGCTTTCGACGAACTGTTTTTGATTCAGTGCGGGCTGATGTTGATAAAACGTCAAACACGCGACGAACGACTTGGAATCCGCCACAAAAAGAACGGCGCACTTGTCAAAGCCGCGTTGGAAAAATTGCCGTTCGATTTGACGGGCGATCAGAAAAAAGTTTTCCGCGAAGTTACAAAAGATATGGAAGGCAAATTGCCGATGCGTCGACTGATTCAAGGCGATGTCGGCTCCGGCAAAACCGTTATCGCTCTGCTGGCTCTCGTTAAGACTGTTCAAAGCGGCTTTCAAGGTGCGTTCATGGCTCCTACGGAAATTTTGGCGAATCAACATTACGAGACCTTCACGAAACTTTTGGACGGCTTGAATATCAGCGTCGGACTTTTGAGCGCGAAAGTCACTCGCACGAAAAAATTGCGCGACGAAGTTTACAAAAAAATTGCCGCGCACGAAATCGACATTGTTATCGGAACGCACGCGCTGATTCAAGAAGGCGTCACATTCGACAACCTCGGACTGGTCGTCACGGACGAGCAACATCGTTTCGGCGTAACGCAACGTTCGACACTTGAGAAAAAATCAAACCTTGTGCCCGATATGCTCGTTATGACGGCGACACCAATCCCGCGCACAATGACTTTGACGGTTTACGGCGATTTGGACGTTTCATTGATAAAAGAACTTCCGCCGGGACGAAAGCCGATTGAAACTCAAGCCGTGACGACTCACAGCCGAAAAAAAATTTTCGATTTTGTCCGCGCAGAAATTTTAGACGGTCGTCAAGCTTACGTCGTGTGCCCGCTAATCGGTCGCAGCGAATCTGAACGCCTTGCCGACATTGAATCAGCCGAAGAAATTTTCGACACGTTGAGCAACGGAATTTTTCGCGACATTCCCTGCGCGTTACTTCATGGCAAAATGAAACCGCGCGACAAAGATGACATCATGGAAAAATTTCACGACGGCGCGATTAAATTGCTCGTGTCGACGACGGTCATTGAAGTCGGCGTTGACGTGCCAAATGCAAGCGTTATGGTTGTCGAACACGCCGAACGATTCGGACTTGCTCAACTTCATCAGCTGCGCGGACGTGTGGGACGCGGTGCGGCGAAATCTTATTGCATTCTCATTTCTGACAGCAAAGCGGACGTTGCGCGTGAACGGCTTGAAGTTTTGGAGACGACGAACGACGGATTTAAACTTGCCGAAGAAGATTTGAAGTTGCGCGGTCCCGGACAATTTTTCGGCGAGGCTCAACACGGTTTGCCCGATTTGAAAGTTGCTGACGTTTTCCGCGACGTGGAGCTTTTGATTCAAGCACGAGACGCCGCAGAAAATTTCATCACCGACGACGAGAATTTGAATTATTTCGCGAGCTTGCGTGAAAATCTTGCCGTGGCTTATGGCGACAAGTTTAACCAAATAACGGAAGCTTGAGAAAGGCGGTGATTGCAATGACGGAACAGGAAAAATTTAATATTGAAGTGCAGATACGGTTGACAAAGCAAGACGCTAAGTTTGAACTGTTCATGAATGAGTTGCAGCAACAGCGCGAGGATATTCGACGCATGAACGAACAGCATAACGCCGACATGCGAGAAATACGCGAAGACATCAAAGGCGCATTAAAACACATTCAAGGTTTAACGATAGCCACAATGGTAGGAATTGCCGCAATAGCAGTAGGCGTTTTGGGCTTTATGTGGTCGTCGACGAGAAACACCGCGCCACCTGCACCGCCGCCTGCTCAATCAGCTCAAGTTAGATAAGATGCGGGCAACTCATAACACTTTTGATGACTCGATTAATGAAAAAAACTCCTGCAGAAAATTTTGCGGGAGATTTTTTTATTGGCGAGTTCGACTTTGAGATAAATACAAGACCGAATAAAATTTCGACGAGTGTATCATATTGACGCGCCTAATCAAAACCGCTAAACTGCCTGCAGAAAATTTTTGGAGGTATGACTTATGCAAGTGACTAAGACAAATCTTGACGGCGTGTTGATTTTGGAACCGAAAGTTTTTGGCGACGCGCGCGGTTGGTTTATGGAAACGTGGTCGGCTCGAAAATTCCAGGCGGCAGGTTTAACGTTCGACTTCGTGCAGGACAATCAATCTTACTCTGCGCAACGCGGCACTTTTCGCGGTCTGCACTATCAGACGGCTCCTTTTGCACAGTCTAAGCTTGTCCGTTGCACACGCGGAAAACTTTTGGACATTGCCGTTGACATTCGCGAAGGCTCCGAGACTTTTGCAAAGTGGATCGCCGTTGAATTGACCGCCGAAAACAAAAAGCAGTTGCTGATACCGCGCGGCTTTGCTCACGGATTTTTGACGTTCACCGACGACGTTGAGATTCAGTACAAGGCTGATAATTTTTACGCGCCGACGTGCGACGGAAATATTATTTGGAACGATTCGGAAATTGCGCTGGATTTGCCGTTCGCGCCGACAATTCTCGCCGATAAAGACGCCAAAGCTCCCACGCTCCGTGAACGTCTCGAACGTAACGAATTGAGATTCTGACATGCAACTGACACCTGAACAACAAGCGGCGGTCGACAGTCGCGGAGAAAATTTATTGTTGGCGGCGGGCGCAGGAGCCGGCAAAACTCGAACATTGGTTGAACGCGTCATCAAACTGCTCGAAGAAAATTTTTGCAACGTCGACGAAATGCTAATCGTGACATTCACAAATGCCGCCGCGCAGGAAATGCGTTCGCGAATTCAATCTGCGCTGATGAAACGACTTGAGACCGAACTCGACGTTGACAAGCAAATTGCCCTTGAACGTCACGTAATTTTATTGAGCGGTGCGCATATCTCAACGTTCGATTCGTTCTGCCAATCGGTTTTGCGACGGAACTTTGCACGCATCGACCTTGACCCGAAATTTCGCGCCGCCGACACCAACGAAACCGACTTGCTCAAGCGCGAAGTCATCGAAGAACTTTTCGAGACGAATTACGCAGGCGGAAGGGACGCGTTCAAAAATTTCACGGACGCATTCGGCGGCAACGTTCACGGCGACGACAGAATTCACGACATGATTATCGACCTGCACGACTTTTCGTTGAGTATGCCTTATCCCGACGTGTGGCTTGATTCATTGTCAACGCCTTACGATTTGCCGGAAACTGCGCGGCTCGCTGATACAACGTGGTTTAAATTTATCAAGCCCTACATTGACGCGACGCTGAAAAAAATTTTCGACGACTGCGCGGAGGCTCAAAGTCTTGCCGAAAAAAATAATGTCAAAGTTCAAATTATCGGCGGCGATTCTAATCAGCTCAACGGCTTGAAAAATTCGCTCGACGATTGGAACGCGCTCTACGACAAAATTCACGCGATAAAATTTGCAAACTTCGGCGGCGGGAAATTTGTCGGCGACAAGTTGATTGCCAAAACCAAGATTCAAACTCTGCGCGACGGTTACAAGTCCAAGCTCCTCAATCTGCGCGAAAAAATTTTCCTTGCCGACGAAAATAAAATGCTCGCCGATATTCGTGAACTCGTTGCGCCGATTCGTGAACTCGTCCGCGTGACGAAAGCTTTTGCCGAAAAATTTTCTGCCGCCAAACGTGAACGCGGTATCATCGACTTTCACGACATGGAACATCTCGCGCTGAAAATTTTCGACGTTGCGCCCGAAGTTGCTGCCGCTTATCGACGCAAATTCAAATTCATCATGGTTGACGAATATCAGGACACAAACGGAGTGCAGGAAGCGATTATCCAAAAAATTTCCGGCGGAGACAATCTTTTTCTCGTCGGCGACGTGAAGCAGTCGATTTATCGTTTCCGGCTCGTCGACAGCGCGAATTTCAAAGACAAGATGGCAAGTGACGCTTACCGTTGTATCAACCTGTCGAAAAATTTTCGTAGTCGGAAACAAATCATCGCGGCGGTCAACGAAATTTTTAAGCGGCTGATGAATCGTCGTGCGACGGAAATTGACTACGACACGGCGGCTCAACTGCAATTCGGCGCGGATTATGAAGTCGGCGAAAAATTTTTTGACGAGCGTCCCGAATTTTATTTCATCAAGAAGGAAAGCGACATTGACGACGACAGCGCGAACATTGAACTTGAAATGCGTTTCATCGCGGGAAAAATTCACGAGCTGATTGCGTCGAAGAAACTCATTCGCGACGGCGACGACTATCGACCGATTGAATTCCGCGACATCGTGATTTTGCACCGTTCACCGAAGACGAAAGCCTTTGAAATTCTCGACACGCTGAAGAAATTCGGAGTGCCCGCTTACGTTCCCGACGAAGAGAAATATTTTCAGGCGACGGAAATTCAAATCGTCACGAGCCTTTTAAATCTGCTTGACAACGCGCGGCAAGATATTCCGCTTGCGGCGGTGATGTTGAGTTCGATTGGCGGATTCAGCGCGGAAGAATTGGCGCAAGTCCGAATTGCCACGCCTAACGAAGATTTTTATACGGCTGTCACTCGCGGCGGCGACAAGTGCAAAAATTTTTTGTCGAAGCTCAATCATTGGCGGGAAATGGCGCGTCAAGTCGGCGTTCCCGAACTTTTGAGCAGTCTTTATCGCGAAACGGGCTATTATGATTCTGTCGGCACTGAAGATCGCGGCAAAGCTCGGCAGGCGAATTTGCGAATCCTAATCGACCGTGCGGCGACTTTCGAGGCGAATAATACTCGCGGCTTGTCAAGGTTTGTCGAATTCTTGAAGAAACTTCGCGACGTTGGCAACGACATGACGACTGCAGCAACTCTCGGCGAAAATGAAAACGTCGTGCGCGTCGTGACGATTCACAAGAGCAAAGGTCTCGAATATCCCGTTGTGTTCGTCGCGGGCATCGGCAAGGATTTCAACACGGAAGATTACACTCGCGCGAAAATTTTCCGTCATCGCGAATTCGGCATTGGAGTTTATCGCACGTTGAAAGATTCACAGCTCAAAGTCAAGACGTTGGCGACTCAAGCCGTTGCGAAAAAAATTGCGGACGAATCGCGTGCCGAAGAGTTGCGGACGCTTTACGTTGCGTTGACTCGTGCGGAAGAAAAATTATTTCTCGTCGGCGTGACAAGCAAATCAGCGTTGGAAAAATTGCGACCCGTCGACGTGCCGGACGATTACGACATTTTATCGGCGGGAAAATTCATGGATTGGTTGTTGCCGATAAAAGACGCGCTCGCGCCGTTCATCAAGTCTGAACTCGTCTTGCAGTCACAGGTTTTGGAAATTTCGGAGCGACCGATTGACGCCGCGCAGGAAAAAATTTTGTCGACGCCCGAAAAATTTCCGTCAATGCTTGTGTCGAACATTCCCGCGAAACTTTCCGTCACCGAATTAAAACGACGCGCGGAAGAAGACGATTTGCCGCAACTTGAAGACTTCACGCCGCGAGAAAAATTTATTTACAGACGACCAAGCTTTATGCAGACGAAAAAAATTTCCGGCGCAGAATTCGGAACGTTGATGCATCGCGTCATGCAGAGTTTGAACTTGAGCGGCGACTTGTCGGCACGCGGAATTTCGGAGCAGGTTGAAGATTTGGCACGTCGACAAATTATTTCGTCCGAACACGTCAAGCTCGTCCGCGCAGATAAAATCGCAAAATTCTTTAGCAGTGAACTCGGTCAACGTCTCGTCACGTCGCAGGAATTTTATCGCGAATTGCCGTTCAGCAGACTGATTGACGCACAGAAATTTTTCCGCGTCGACGAAAAAATTTTCATCCAAGGCATAATCGATTTGCTGTTCAAAGATTCGGCGGGACGATGGATTTTGCTCGACTACAAGACGGATCGCGATTCGGAAGACATTGCCGAACGTTATCGCGTGCAAATTGAGCTGTACACTCAAGCCGTTGAATCACTGCTGAAAATTTCCGTCGCCGAAAAATATTTGTACCTGCTAAACGGCGGGCGACTTGTGAGGCTGTAAATTATGAACTGCAAAAAAATTTTTATCCTGTCGTTGGCGATGTGGCTGATGTTTTTCCCGACAGCGTTCGCGGCAGAAAATGTTGACGTTCAAGCTTTGAAGGAGACTTACGACTTGCAACGGCACGAGGAAGGCGGCTACTTCGCCGAAATTTACACTGCGCCATTCCGTCATAAAAAACGCGCGACTGCCGGCAGCATTTACTTTCTGCTCGACAAGGAAGACGTTTCGCATTTTCATCGGCTCGATTGCGACGAGATTTGGCTTTATCACGCGGGTTGCGGCATGAAAATTACCGTGCTCAAAGACGGGCGCATTGATGAATTTTTTCTTGGCGTCGGCGATAAAAATTCTCGCGCAATGGTCGTCATTCCCGCCGGAGCAATTTTCGCCGCCGAAAATATCGACAAGACGAGCTACACTTTTGTTTCCTGCGTGACGACGCCGCGATTCACTTACAAAGGTTTTCGGCTGATAACGCGCGCAGAGCTCAAGAAAATTTATCCGCGAATCAGCGATGAAATTTTGCGGCTGGCTTATGAAAAAATCTAGGAGGTTTTAACGTGATAAAAGTTTTGGTAAACGGAGCACTCGGACGCATGGGACGCACGGTTTGCGCCGCAGTCAATGCCGATTCTGAATTGGAGCTTGTCGGAGCAGTCGACGCCTTCGACGGTGAAATTGACGGCTTGAAAGTTGAGACGAATCTTGACGCCGCGTTGAAAAAATTTTCGCCCGATGTGATGGTTGACTTCACGCGCCCGGATGTCGTCTTCGATAACGTGATGACCGCGCTCGCGAATAAAGTTTCGCCTGTTGTCGGCACGACCGGCTTGAGCGACGACGCTAAGGAAAAAATTCGTGAACTCGCCGAAAAAAATCAGACGCCTGCATTTATCGCGCCGAATTTTGCATTGGGCGCAGTGCTGATGATGTTGCTCTCGCGCAAAGTTGCAAAGTACATGCCCGACGTTGAGATAATCGAACTGCACCACGACAAGAAACTTGACGCGCCATCTGGCACCGCCGAATTGACAGCCAAAATGATTTCGGAAGTTCGTCAACCGCACAAGCAAGGTCATCCCGATGAAGTTGAGCGACTGGCTCACGTTCGCGGCGCGGAAGTTGACGGCATAAGAATTCACAGCGTGCGACTGCCCGGCTACGTTGCGCACCAGGAAGTTATTTTCGGCGGGCTCGGTCAAACGTTGACAATCCGTCATGATTCGACGGGCAGAGAATCTTTTATGCCGGGCGTTATCCTCGCGTGCAAGAAAGTTCTCGCGCTCAAAGGCTTGACGATTGGTCTTGATAA
>CAMNPA010000049.1 GCA_946547205.1 uncultured Selenomonadales bacterium
ACGGTCGCAATGCTCATGAAAAACGTCGTTAAGGCGGCGAAACTTCAGCTCGGTGAATAAAAATGTTCATAATCCTTACGTCAGCCTTATTCGGAGTAATTTTTGCTCTCGCGCTCTTCTCAATTCGCTTTCTTGTCAACGATCAACACGCGAAAAAATTCTATAAGCTGTTCGCGGCGGCTGATTTGGCGATGATAGTCGTAGTTCTCGGCGGTTGGTATGTTCGCTCGTTCGTGCCGGAGTGGTTCGTAGCATTTTTCGGCAACATCGCGACGGTTTTTCTAATGTCACAGCTGATTTGCGGCGGTTTAGTAATTTTGGCAGTCGTTTGCAGATTTTTTTATCGCAAATTCCACAAGCCGACCGAATTCAATCCTGCGCGGCGACGAGTCTTGACTCGCGGAATGATTTATCCGCTGTTGAGTTTGGCAATCTCGCTTTACGGCAACCGCATCGAAAAAAATTTTGACGTGGAAAATTTCTACGACGTGCCGATAAAAAATCTTCCGTCCGAATTGGAAGGCTTCCGACTCGCGCAGATTAGCGATATTCATTTGGGCGCATATTTCTCGCTTGAACGTCTTGAATCTCTTTTGCAACGCGTCGCCGATGAAAAGCCCGACTTGCTCGCGATAACCGGCGATATTTTCGATGATGTGCCGATGAATCCCGCCGCCGTTAAGCTCGTCGACAGCTTTTGCGACAAATTCAAGTTCGGTATCTGGTACATTCACGGCAACCACGAACATTTTCGCGGCATTCATCAGATTGAGCAGCTTCTCAAGCAAACGAAGATTAATTGGCTCGTCAATCGCTCGCGGCACGTCACAAGCAAACTTTACATTCTCGGCGTCGATTATCCTGCGCGCGCACCGATAACCAGTTCAAACGACGCGGAGCAGGCAAAAATTTTCGCGGCGGCTCGGCACAGCTACGTTGAAGGCGCAATGCAAAACGTTCCCGACGACGCGATTAAAATTTTGCTCGCACATCACCCGGAATTTATCGACGACGGCGCGGAAAGAAATTGCGTGCTGACATTGACCGGACACACTCACGGCAGTCAATTCGGCATTTTCGGCAAGCCGCTGTTCCCGGTTTTCAAATACACGCGCGGTATCGTCAAACACGGCGACTCAATCGGCTATGTTCACGTCGGCAACGGCAGCTGGTTCCCGTTCAGGCTCGGTTGCCCGCCGGAAATCGCTTACTTCACGTTGCGAGGTGTTTGACGTGGAACGACTGCAAAAATTGATAGCCCGCGCAGGCATTTGTTCACGACGAGAGGCAGAGAAAATTATTTTGTCGGGACGTGTGACTGTTGACGGCAAAATTATCACTGAACTCGGCGCGAAGGCTGACATCAATCAAAAAATTTGCGTCGACGGCAAGCCGCTGACTTTCAACGCCGAAAAAATTTATCTGCTGCTCAATAAACCGCGCGGCTACGTTTCGACTGCTCACGACGATCGCGGACGCAAGACCGTTTTAGATTTGCTCGACGAAAATTTTTCGGAACGCGTCTATCCCGTCGGCAGGCTCGATTTGAATTCGGAAGGCTTGTTGATTCTCACGAACGACGGCGATTTGACAAACGCACTTCTTCACCCGCGCAATGAAATCGCCAAAACTTATCGCGCCAAAATTTCCGGCACAGTCACTGAAGAAAAACTCGACAGACTCCGCGCAGGCATCGAACTCGACGACGGCTTGACTGCTCCCGCCGAAATTTATTTGCTCGCCGAAAATTTGATTGAAGTCACGATTCACGAAGGACGCAATCGGCAAGTGCGGCGAATGTTCGCGGCAATCGGTTGCGACGTGAAAAGGTTGCGGCGAATCAAATTTGCGGGCTTGACATTGGACGGCGTGAAAGTCGGCAGATTCAGAGCGTTGACGGCAACTGAAGTTAGCGCGCTGAAAAAAATTTTATGAACTTTAAAGGCAGTGAACGATTTGACAATTCCAATCGGATGCCTCGTCACGTTGCTTGCGGCAATCGGTTGCGACGTGAAAAGGTTGCGGCGAATCAAATTTGCGGGCTTGACATTGGACGGCGTGAAAGTCGGCAGATTCAGAGCGTTGACGGCAGCTGAAGTTAGTACGCTGAAAAAAATCGGAGAGCTTAGCTAAATGAACAAACCATTCCACATTGCAGTTGTCGGCGGCGGCGCGGCGGGCATTATGGCGGCTTGTCGTGCGGCTGAAAATTCTGCTCAAGTCACGTTGTTTGAAAAGATGCCTCAAATCGGGCGCAAACTCCGAATCACGGGCAAAGGTCGTTGCAATTTGACGAACATCGCGGACGCGGCTGAAGTCGTCAAAAATTTGCCGGGCAACGGAAAATTTCTCTACAGCGCGTTGAAAAATTTTTCGTCCGTCGACACCGTGAACTTTTTTGAAAGTCTCGGCGTGATGACAAAAGTTGAACGCGGCGGCAGAATTTTTCCGGCAAGTGACGACGCTACGGAAGTTATCGACGCGTTGTTGAGGCGATTGGCGGTTCTCAATGTTGACGTGCGCACGAATTCAACGGTGACGGAAATTTTGGCTGCAAATAAAAAAATCGTCGGCGTGAAAGTCGGCGAAAAAATTTTTTATTGCGACGCGGTGATTTTGGCGACAGGCGGCATGTCATATCCTGCGACGGGCTCGACAGGCGACGGATTCAAATTCGCGCGGCAACTCGGTCACACGGTCACGGAAATTTTGCCGTCATTGGTGCCGCTCGAAACGGAAGAAGACTTCGTAAAAAATTTGCAAGGCTTATCGCTTAGAAATGTTCGCGTGAAACTTTTGGCTGACGGCGTGCAAATCGCGGAGCAGTTCGGCGAAATGTTGTTCACGCACTTTGGAGTTAGCGGACCGATAATTTTAACGCTCAGTCGACAAGCCGCAAAACTTTTGTCCGAAAAAAAATTCGTCGAACTTGAAATCAATTTGAAGCCGGCATTAACGCCCGAACAACTCGACGCACGACTTTTGCGCGACTTCGCCAAATTCAGACGCAAGACGATAAAAAATTCACTCGGCGACCTGTTGCCCGCGAAATTAATTCCAATCGTGCTCGACCTGTCGTATTTGCCTGAAGATAAGCGCGTCGACGAAATCACGGCGATTGAACGGCGGCGACTGATTGAAATTTTGCGCTCACTGCCGTTGACGATAACACGCACGCGACCGATTGACGAAGCGATTGTGACTTCCGGCGGCGTTTCGGTTAAAGAAATTGATCCGCGCACAATGCAATCGAAACTGATTGACGGGCTGTTTATCGTCGGCGAAGTTGCGGACGTTGACGGATTCACGGGCGGATTCAATTTGCAAGCGGCGTGGTCAATGGGCAATGCGGCGGGAATTGCAGCCGGGAATTTTAATCGAGAGAGACAATGAGAAAACTTTACAACATTTTATTCGGGCTGATTCGCGACATCATCGCCAACCGAAAATTTTTGTGGCAAATGACTCTGCGCGACTTCAAACAGCGATATTTGGGCTCGTATTTGGGAATTTTATGGGCGTTCATTCAACCGACAATCACCGTGATGATTTTTTGGTTCGTCTTTCAATTCGGGTTCAAATCTACGCCCGTAAACAATTTCCCGTTCATTTTGTGGCTCGTCTGCGGAATGTTTCCGTGGTTTTTTTTGAGCGAAAGTATTTTGAGCGCGACGAATTCCGTTATCGAAAGCTCGTTCCTCGTGAAAAAAATCGTCTTCCGCGTGGAATTGCTGCCAATCGTCAAAATTATTTCCGCGCTCGTCGTGCACATGTTTTTTATCGTCGTGCTGCTGATAATGTTCGCGATTTACGGCTACACGCCGACGATTTACAATCTGCAGATAATTTATTACCTTTTCGCGATGATTTGCCTGTCGTTGGGCATTTCGTGGCTTACAAGTGCGTTGACGGTTTTTGTGCGCGATGTCGGGCAATTCGTCGGCATGATTTTGCAATTTGGCTTTTGGGGCACGCCGATTTTCTGGAATTTGAAAATGTTGCCGGAGCAATTCCAATTCTTCCTGAAGTTTAATCCCGCGTACTATCTGATTGAAGGTTACCGGCAAAGTTTCATCTATAACGAGTGGTTTTGGGAACATTTGCATTTGACGGCGTATTTCTGGGCGTTGACGGCGATTGTGATGTTTATCGGCGCGTGGTGTTTCAAAAAGTTGCGTCCGCATTTCGCAGACGTGTTATAATGGCGGAAAAATTTTTGGAGGCTGAACTCATGACTAAAACTGATTGGCAGAACTTTTTTCAGACGAAGGCGCGCAAATGCAAGGTGCTCGTTATCGGCGATATAATGATGGACAGATATTATTACGGCGACGTTCGGAAATTCGCCAGCGATGCGCCCGTGCCCGTTGCAAAAATCATCAAGCGCAAGGCGTCACTCGGTGCGGCGGCGAACATTGCCAACAATTTGGCGCGACTCGGCTGCAAAACTTCAATCGCGGGCTTCGTCGGCGACGATCACAATTTCGAGATTCTTTCCGATCAACTTTACGAGAGCGGCATTGATCAGGACGGTTTAATTGCCACTGAATGGCCCACGACGACGAAAATCAGAATTATGAGCGGGCATGTGCAGATGTTTCGCATGGATTTTGAAGACCTTGCGCCGCGCAGTGATGAGCAATTCGACGCGCTGAAAGAATTCGTTGAGCAACGTTTAAATGACAGTCTCGACGCGATTGTTCTTGCCGATTACGAGAAAGGCGTTTGCACGGAGCAATTTTGCGGTTCGGTCATCAGAGCGGCTCACAATCACGGCGTGCCGGTTATCGTCATGCCTTACGGTCAACGGTGGATTAAATATGCGCAAGCCGACTACATTACGCCGAACGTCGCGAAGATTAACAAAATTTTGCTAAGCCCGATTCAAACCGATGATGACGACGCGGCAGAACGTGCGGGACGTTACATCATGCGCAAATTTAAAATCAAAAACGTTTTGGCGACGCGTTCATCTTCGGGAATAACTCTTGTGACGGAAGACAATGCTTTTCATTTGCCGACGCGTATGCAGGAAGTTTTCGACAGTGCAGGTGCGGCTGATACGGTCGCGGCAGTTTTCGCGATGGCTTTGGCTGGCGGACTTAAACCGGTTGACGGCGCGTACATTGCAAACGTTGCGGCGGGAATTGTTTTGCGCAAATCGGGAACTTACGCCATCACTCGCGCGGACGTTTTGAATGAGCTTGCCGGCTGATGATTATTGCGTAACGTCGCTTGAAATTTGTCTGGCAGAGCCGAATCGTCCGAACTTAATCAAAATCCACAGCGCGATTGATAACGTCGTTGAAGTCAAGATGATTATTCCGAGTCCGCTGATAAAATTTTCCCAAGGCAATGTTCCGAGCATCATGCCGAGACTTCCGAACAGACTTGGCACGAAATTTATCACAGCCGCCGCAGTCCCGACGTTTTCTTTCGCCTCAAGCAACAAAATTTGCATTGCGAACGGACGCGACACCGCACCTATCACCGTGAACGGCAGGAACGACATCAAAAACATCACCGCGCGAGTTTGTCCGACGGTCAACACCAAAATTCCGCTCAATATCGCCACGAGATAACATAATTGAATCAATCGCGCGTTTGACATGAAATTTTTCAACTTCAGATACAAAATCGGCCCGGCGATTGACGCAGACGCATTGATTGCAAAGAAATAGCTGTATTCCTGCGCGGACAACGAGAATTGCTCAACGTAGATGAACGACGACGCGCTTAAATATGCCATGAACGGTGCCGACATCAGCGCGAACATAATCATTACCGCCATGAAATATTTTTTTCGTGCCGCGTCGACGAGCAACGTTAAAGATTGAAAAATATCGCCGCGATAACGTTTTTGTTCGGGCAACGTCTCGCTGAATAAAAATGCCACGAATAAATTCACTGCGCCCAAAATCGTCAGCAGAACGAACGAGCCGCGCCAATTTGTGAACGTCAATAAAAAGCCGCCGATTAACGGAGCCGCCATTGGAGCGATGACGCCGAGTGCTTGCGTTATCGCCAAAATTTTTGACATCACTTGCCCGCGAAAACAATCTTTGATAATCGCCGTTGAAACCGTGATCATTGCGCCTGCACCGACTGCTTGAAAGAATCTGCCCGCGATTAGAAAATTTATATCGCCCGCGACTGCGCAAGCCAATGATGCCGCCGTGTAAATTGCCGCGCCGAAAATCAAAATCGGTCGCCTGCCGAATTTGTCGCTCAATGGTCCAAAAAGCACCATGCTTGCCGCGAACGTGAAAAAAAATACCGTCAGCGTTAAGCCGACGAGAAATTCACTTGCCGCGAAGTAATTGCCCATTTCCGGCAGTGCAGGCAGATAAACATCGGTCGACAACGGCACGAACATATTGATGAACGTGATGTAGGCTATCATCGCCGACAACGTCAAATATTTTTGTCGTCTCATTTAATCGCTTCCAAATCTTAATGCTGTCCCAAATAGTGATTGACGAATTGTTGAGCGGTGCGCCCGTTGCGTCCCGAATGCGACATTTCCCAACGCAAACCTTCAAGCCGCAAAGTTTCCGCGTCAAGTTTCACGCCGCGACGTTTCAACATGCTCCGAATTATTTCCAGATATTCAGCCTGCGTCGGCGCGTAATAATGAATTATCAGCCCGAATCTGTCCGAAAGAGAAATTGTCTCGTTGGTGCTGTCGTCGCGGTAAATTTCTTCCTGGTCGTCGTGACGGTCTCGCCACGTTTCGCGAATCAGATGCCGCCGATTGCTCGTTGCGTAAATCAAAACGTTTTCGGGGCGTGATTCAACGCCGCCTTCAATCGCCGATTTCAAATGTTTAAATTCCGCTTCCGACTCTTCAAACGACAGGTCATCGATAAAAATTATAAATCGCTTGCTCATGAATTGGCGCAACGTCTCCATTAAATCGGGCAAGCTTTTTAATTGCGGCTTGGTGATTTGAACGAGTCTCAAACCTTGCGCGTAGTATTCATTGACGAGAGACTTGACGCCGGAAGATTTGCCGGTGCCGCGTGCTCCGACGAGTAAAACGTTGTTCGCGGGCTTGCCGTGGACAAAAGCCGTCGTGTTGCCCGTCAAAAGTTCTTTCTGGTGCGCGTAGCCGATTAAATCATCAAGGCGAATCGTTTCAAAGTGACGAATGCCGACGATTTGTTTAGTCTCCGAATCCCAGCGGAATGCTCGATAAGTCGCGATGTCGCCGTAGCCGAATTTTTTCCAATGCCTGATGAAAACTTTGGCAATCAACTTCGGATCGCTGTGTTTGGATAATTTCTTAATCAATTCGCGGAAAGATTCGCTTGTGTTCGCGACGGTCGGTTTGTATTTGTTGACGAGTTCCAAATTGTTCTTGACTTCGCCGCGCAGAATCGGTAGCAAAATTTCCACGTCGTGAATGAAAATTTCGCGCAAGTCATCGCCGATAATTCCGCCGTTAAGTTCAAGCGTCGTCGAAATTAAATTCGGTTCGTGCGCCAAAAGATAAATCAGATACGCGCGATAAAGGTTGCCTTTCAAGCCGAGACGTTCCGCGCGTTCGATAAGTTTTGCGGCAGTTTCAAAGTTGTCAGCCGCGCCCGTGAAAATTTCTTCGCCCAAAATGTTGCGGCAAACGATTAATCCTTGCAAATTCATAAATCAACATCCTTTCTCAACGTGAAGTCGTCCAAAATTTTTCCGTCGACAGTTCGCGCCGTCAAATGCAATTCATCAGCCGAAACGTTCAGCACGATTTTTCAACGTGAAGTCGTCCAAAATTTTTCCGTCGACAGTTCGCGCCGTCAAATGCAA